>BEHT01000001.1 GCA_002898575.1 bacterium HR17 | reverse complement strand
CTTTCTCTCTTCGGCGGCTCAGAGAGCCGCCCTCCGAAAAACCTTCAACACTCGGAGGGCGCATCTCCTGATGCGCCGCTTTCTCTCTTCGGCGGCTCAAAAGAGCCGCCCTCCGAAAAACCTTCAACACTCGGAGGGCGCATCTCCTGACGCGCCGCTTTCTCTCTTCGGCGGCTCAGAGAGCCGCCCTCCGAAAAACCTTCAACACTCGGAGGGCGCATCTCCTGATGCGCCGCTTTCTCTCTTCGGCGGCTCAAAAGAGCCGCCCTCCGACTGACCGTAAATTGCCGTGCGTCCCAAAAGCAATAGCGTTCGTCCAGATGGACATGGAGCGCCGAGCAATATCTGACCTGATACGCCGCATAATCAATGCGGTGATGTGGATGGAACAAGTGCAGGCAGAGCATCGTTCCGTGAACCTGACCGAGCAATTGCGTCAACTGGCTCAACGCGCCAGCGAACTTGCCGAAGCGACTTTGCGTCACGAATTGGTGCAGGTGCTACGCGATTGCGTCCTCGCCATCACGGGACATGACCCGCTCCCCCAACTGGAAGAGACGGTCGCTTGGACAGCGGAAGGTGGCGCTGTGTTGCAGGGGCGCTCCGACGCCCGCTTGGGTTGTCTCGTTTGCGAAATCAAAACGCCTGATGTCTCATTGGACATCGCAGTTGAACAATGCCGCCGCTACCTTGAGGGCTATCGGCAACAAGGTATTGCTGCTCGTGGCATCGCTTACAACGGCGTTGAACTGGCGCTGATTTCTGAAACGGGTGCGGAAGTGTGGCAAGGCAAAGCGGAAGACGGCGCGACTTTGCTGGAAGCGTGGCTGTTGTTGTTAGCGCTGAAAGTTGTTGACCCGCAACATCTCGTTTTACTGCTCGGTTTCCCGTCGTCTCTCGCCCGAACCTTCATCGCCGACTTGCTCACAGCGTTACGACTTCACCGGCAATTGGGCTTCGTCGCCGAAGCCTTTGATGTTTGGCAAGCGGTTTACGGGGCTGCGGCAAATTTGACCGACGAAGCCGTCACTGCTTTACGCCAACGGGCGGAGCGTTTTTCGCCACCGATTTCTGTCCAATCCAAAGAAGAGGCATTGCAATTTGTTTTCGTGTTGGAAACTTACCTTGCCGTTTTGCTGCGGCTGTTCGTCGCCCGCCTTTCCGTTCAGCGCCGCCTTGTGGAGCAAACGACCTTGAGGGATTTGCTTTACCCCGTCGGCTCGCATCCAGTGGAAAGGTTGCGTCAGTTAGCGACGGTTGTCCCTTTGCTGTCGTCAGTGTTTGAAGACGACCCATTTTTGTGGCTGTGTGATGTCGCCGATGCCGACACTACTTTCGCCCACCGCTTTGACGCCCACCTTGACAATCTCGCACGGGTGTTAGACGAATTGGACTTGGTGGGTGTCGGCTACGACTTTTTGCGCCGCTTTTACCAAAACTTTTTTGACCCACCCATCCGACGCGCTTTGGGCGAGTTTTACACCGATGAGAACCTTGTTGGCGAAGTGCTGGAGGCGGCGGGGTTTGATGGAACTTTGGACGACGGCGTGTTAGCGGACATCACTTGCGGCAGCGGGACTTTCCTCGTCGTCGCCATCCACAAAGTGCTGGAGCGAGAACGGCAAAGGCGACGGCTGCTTCCTGCCTCGGTGTTGTTGCGCACCGTCACCGACCGAATCGTCGGCGTAGACTTACATCCGTTCGCCGTCGCAATGGCTCGCGTCAACTACTTGTTGGCGTTAGGCGATTTGTTATCTCGCGAAGTGCTTCAAAGCGTCGGACAGTTGCGTGTCCCCGTCTACTGGGCGGATTCGTTAGCGCGACTTGTTGTCAATGAGCAAAACCGCTTGGGTGAAGATGTGACCGAAACGGTGAGCGTACCTGCGTTAGGCGATTTCGTTTTGCCCCATCACACCCGTGTGGATTGGGAACAACTTTTCACGGCGCTCAAAGAAGCGCTGCCCGTGCGCGGTATCGCTGACGCGGAAACGGTTTGGCAACGGTTGCGTCAGCGATTGGGCGACGAAATTGCGTTGCAGTTTGAAACGACTCTGAGGGAGTTGGCGAAACAATGGGCAGAACGACACAACCGCAACCGCGACACCCGTTGGCTGCCGTTGTTGCGTAACTTGCTTGCCGTTGAGAGGTTAAGGGGTCGCTGCAAATTGGTTGTCGGGAACCCTCCTTGGGTGCGGATTCACAACCTTGAGCAAAGTTTGCGGGTCAGGGTTTTCAATGACTACGCTTTCTGTCGCACAGCGGGTTGGCAACGAGGCGCGGAACTGGCAGGCATTACAACTGGTTTTGCTCGCCAAACTGATTATGCAGTCGCGTTCGTTGAACGGGGGTTGGAGTTGCTCCGTCCAGACGGTGTTTTGGCTTTAATCGTCACCAGCAAAATCCAACAAGCCCTTTACGCCAGCGCGTTGCGTGAACATTTTGTCAACCGCTGCCAGATTTTGCGGCTCATTGACTTTTCCCTCTACGAGCGTCCTCTCTTCTTTGAAGCCACCAACTACCCGCTCATTTTCGCTGTCCGCAAAGAACGCCCAGATGCAAAGCAGCGGACGAAGGTCACACTGGTCAACCTCGTCGGTCATCGCTGGACTTACGATCTGCCACAAAGCGAATTGCCTTTATTCGCCGACGACCCTCAAAGCCCGTGGTTAATGGCGCCGCCAGGTGCTATTCGGGCGTTCCGAAAGATGCAAGAAGATAACCCGTTGCTTGGAGATATTGAACCCTTACGCCCTCGTCGAGGCGTGTTAACCGATGCCAACAAGTTTTTTATCGTTCGCCGTGTTGAGCCATCCGATGACCCGAAGGAAGTCGTGGTGGAGTTAGAAAATGGTGAACTCATTCGGATAGAACGAAGTTTGCTTCGCCCTCTGTTGAGAGGCGAAAACATCAAAGCGTGGAAGTTTGAGGTTCGTGAGTGGATTTTGTGGACGCACGATGACAAGACAGGAGAAGTGCTTAAGGATTTGCCCCCAAGGGCAAAAGCATATTTTCAACAGCACTCACAAGAATTGGAGCGACGCAGCGGCTATAGGAAGCGCTTGCCTATTTGGGCACTCTTCAGCGTTAACCCGACCAAGTTAGGCGATAAAGTTGTGTGGCAAGAGTTGACCAATCAAATGGATGCGGTTTTCGTGTCTGACAAATATGAAGGGCAACTGTTAGTGCCACTTCATACCACCTACCTTATGCCCGTGCCAAACAGAGAGACGGGATTGGCAATTGCTGCATGGCTCAACACACTGCCCGTTAGGGCTTATTTGACCGCTTATGCTGAACGAGCGCGTGGCAGTTACTTTCGGCACTTCGCTTGGGTCGTCGCTTGCCTTCCTGTCCCTCGCCCGATTTTGCGGCTGTGGGAAGGCAAGAAGCGGGATTTAAGGTTGGTTCGGCGGATGATTGAAATCGGCGAGAAAATGCACGAGAACCCTACTCGTTCGGATGCCAATAAACTTGAAGATGAACTCGCCCACATTGTCGCCGAACTTTACGGACTGACGGACGCCGACTTAAACGCCTTGCAGCGCTATTGGGACTTCGTTCAGACGGTGCGCAACGATCGCAGCGGGTGAAACGCTTTGTGTGGGGAGTGGACGAAGCCATCGCCTTTAGACCAAGACAAACTCGTCGCACCGGCTACACCGCAAAATTTGATCACCTGTCTGGGGTTGGGAGACACCCGCCTGCGGCTAACGGGTCGTCCCATTCAAGGGGGTAGCGGCATGGTGAAATTGGGCGTGGAAGTGTTGCTGCAGCGAAGTGACCGCCGGCGATGGCGGTTTGGCATGGTCACAAATGCGTTGGCGACGACGCGCGATTTGGTGGTCAGTGTGGACGCCTTGCGCCACGCCGGCTTTGATGTTGCCGCTTTGTTCGTCCCTGAGCATGGGTTCTACGGGGCAGCGGCAGCGGGCGAAAAAGTCGCCAGTGATTATGACCCGCGTCGGCGTTTACCTGTTTACAGCCTCTACGGGGAAACGCTACAGCCGTTGCCGGAATGGTTAAACGGACTGGACGCCATTTTGGTGGACTTGCCCGATGTCGGCTGCCGTTTTTACACCTACGCGTGGACGATGAGCCATGTGGTAGAGGCAGCGGCGTCAGCGGGATTGCCCGTTATCGTGTTGGATCGCCCTAACCCCATTAACGGGGTGCAGGTAGAAGGCAAAAATCAAACGGACATCGTGGGGTCATTGGTCGGGCGGTTTCCTATCGCCGTTCGTCATGGGCTGACACTGGGCGAACTGGCGCTGTGGTTACAAAAGGTGCATTTCCCTCACGCCCATGTGGAAGTCGTCCCATGCGAAGGATGGCGCCGCACGATGTGGTGGGACGAGACGAAGTTACCTTGGGTGCCACCGTCGCCTGCGATGGCGACTTTGGACACCGCAACGGTTTACCCCGGCACCTGCTTGGTGGAAGGGACAAACCTGTCAGAAGGGCGCGGGACGGCGCACCCCTTTGAATGGGTCGGAGCACCCTTCGCTGACGAAGAGGAGGTGGCTACCGTGCTGAATCGGCTGAATTTGCCGGGTGTGCGGTTTCGCCCCCATCGCTTTGTGCCCACTGCCTCCAAACACGCAGGTGCCGTGTGCCGTGGTGTCCAAGTGCATGTCACCGACCGCACCGTCTTCCACGCCGTGCGAACTGGCTTATGCGTTATTGCAGCGTTTAAACAGTTGTATCCGCACGACTTCACATGGCGCGAGGGAACCATTGACCGCTTGATCGGCACCAGCACCTTCCGCAAGGCGTTGGACGAGTCGGACGAACCTTTAGCCGTTGCCCTCGCGTGGGATGTGGAGCCGGACACCTCTTTCCTTCAGCAGCGGGCGGGATGTTTGCTTTACGCGTAAAGTCACAACGGTTGACGACCGCGATAGCCGGCGTCCAGTTCGTGCCAAAAGTAGATGTCGTCTTCATCGCACCGCCAGCACAGAAACACTGCCCGTCCGTCCCGCCAATGGGGGAAATCCACTAAACCCAGCCGAACATCCTTGACGAGGGCGCCCGTGGCGTGAATTTGCTGCAGGCACTCCATTAGTTCGTGCAGGCACTTCCAAAGGCGTGAAGCGAGGGGGTTGCCGCCGTTTTCAATGGCACGCGACCACACAGACAACAATTTGCGTTGCCCAAAGTCGGCGCCCAGTTCATGGGCTATCTGCTGCACCCGTTGTATCAACGGGCGCAAGGTCGGCAGCAACGCTCGGGCTTCCTCTACAGTGAAGTAACGCCGAAAGGGCACCGCGCTCATGGCAGGATCACAGCGGGTGTCGCCGCTTCGTTGCGGTCTGCTTTTTGTTGAATTTTCCTTTCGGCAGTGCCTTAGAGGGCGCGCTCCTGATGCGCCCTTACGGGTTTCGTGCCATTTTCCGGCGGCTCCGGAGAGCCGCCTTCCGACCCAACCCCATTGTTCCACACAGCATTGCGGTCTTGCAACTGCCAACGGTGGCGGTGCAGTTGACCACACGCACCTTGCACTTCTGTGCCCCGTTCGTGCCGCACGGTGGCGGGAATGCCGTGCTCCACTAAGATGCGCCGGAAGCGTTCTATGTCTTTATCCGTTGGGCGTGCAAAGTTTGCCGTCGTCGGGTTGTAGGGGATGAGGTTGACATGGCAAGGCAAACGGCGTAACAAGCGGGCTAATTCAACGGCGTGCTCCGGTCGGTCATTGACACCGCGCAGCAACACATATTCAAAAGTGACGCGGCGTTTCGTCGCTTGAAAATATTCCTGACATGCCTGCAACAACTCGGCGAGCGGCGGCAATTTAGCGGGAATCAGTTGACGGCGCAACTCGTCGTTGGGGGCGTGCAGCGATACCGCAAGGTTGACTTGCAGCCCTGACCGTGCCAGTTTACGGATACCGTTCACCAACCCGACCGTTGAGACCGTCATACGGCGCACGCCGATTCCGCCTTCAGCGTTGAGCAAACGCAGTGCCTTGATGAGGTTGTCAAAGTTAAGGAAAGGTTCCCCCATACCCATGAAGACGATGTTGGGGTTATCACGGCGCTTGGCGATGAGCACTTGCGCGACGATTTCTCCGGCGGTCAGGTTACGCGCGTAACTTTCGCCCGATGCACAAAACCGACAGCCGATGGGGCAGCCGACTTGGGTGCTGACACAGATGGTATCCCAGTTGCCGTGCGGGATAAAAACGAACTCCACCGTTTCGCCGTCGGGCAATTGCCCTAAATACTTCGTCGTCCCGTCCGAGGCGACTTTGACATCCACGACGGCGATCGGGTTAACGATGGCTGTTGCGCTCAACCGTTCCCGCAGCCCTTTCGGCAAATCGGTCATAGCATCAAAAGTCAAGACACATTTGCGATAAACCCAGCGGGCTAACTGCCGTCCACGATAACGGGGTTCACCCAGTTGCTCCGCCAATGCTTCCAACTCTTCGGTTGTCATGCCGACGAGAACGGTCAGCGGTTGCATAAGCCTTGATCCCCCTTAAGTGCTGCACTCAATTTTATCAGTGCGCTCTATGACGCGCCACACAAAGGTGCGGCACAACCGATGGGGCGCCCTTTGCGGTGTCCTAAGGGGCACCGCAGAATGTGCCATTATTTGGCGGCGGAGGTGGAGCCAAAGGATGGTGCGCCAAGCGGTGATCTTGACGGCGGGGTTGTCAACGCGCACTTACCCGTTGACCGTCCGCAAACCGAAACCGCTGCTGAAATTAGCCAACACGCCCAATTTGATGCACTTGCTGCGCGGGCTTGCAGCGGCAGGTGTGCAGGAGGTCGTTTTGGTCGTCGGATTTGAGCGGCAACAGGTGGAACGCGCCATCGGGCACCGCTTCGCAGGGCTGACAGTCCACTACGCTGTGCAAGAGCAAGCGCTGGGCACGGGACACGCTGTTTTACAAGCTGCACCTTTCCTTGAGAGGGAGGCGCCGTTCGCGGTGCTGAACGGTGACGATTTGATTTTGCCGGACGCCCTCGCCGCTTGCTTGTCGCAGGTGCCGGCGTTGCTGGTCGCGCCTCACCATCAGCCCCACCGCTTCGGTGTCGTGGAAGTCGTTGACGGTTTTGTGCGGGCGGTGCGCGAAAAGCCCAAAGAAGCGCCGCCCGGCGCGTTGGTCAGCACGGGTGCATGGACGCTACCGCACGAGGCGTTGCAGTGGCTCCAACACCTGCCGCCCGCGGAAGACGGCGAAATCCGCTTGCCAGACATCACCCCGCAGTTAATGGCGCATGGGCTGCACGCGGTCGTGACTGAGGACGGATGGGTGCCGCTCACCTACCCGTGGGATGTGCTTGTCGCCACCCACCATTTGTTGACGCTATGGGGTACTGAGCGTGTCGCTCAGTTGCTACCTGCCCCGGCCATAAACGGTTTCGTTCATCCGACTGCAGAAGTGCACGGCGATGTGTTCATCGCCCCAACAGCCCGTGTGGAGGCGCGGTCAAAAGTGATCGGTCCAGCGGTGATTGGCGAGGGAAGCGTCATCGGCGCCAATTGTGACATCGTGCGAACGGTTATCGGTGACCGCTGCCACATCGGCGACGGTGCGCATCTGGAAGATTGTGTGCTGATGGACCAAGTGCAAGTCGGTGAGGACGCCGAACTGGCGTGGAGCGTGTTGGGCGATCGCGTCGTCATCGGTCACGGTGCCCGTGCGTTTGCCAAACTGCCGTCCGGTATCACCGTGCGGTCTGTCGTGCGTGGGCAATTGGTGGACACAGCGATGGAGCAGTTGGGTTGCATCGTCGGTGATGGTGCCCGCATCGGGGATGGGTGTGTGCTCTACCCTGGCGTAAAAGTCTGGGTAGATCGCGTCGTGCTGCCGCGCACCGAAGTGTTGGAAGATGTCCGCTGACAACTGCTTCGTTGGATTTTCCTTTCGGCAGCGCCTCGGAGGGCGCGTCTCCGATGCGCCGATGTGTCGTTGACGGCGGCTCAGGAGAGCCGCCCTCCGAGGGTTCGGAGGGCGCATCTCCCGATGCGCCGATGTGTCGTTGACGGCGGTTCAGGAGAAAACCGCCCTCCGAGGGTTCGGAGGGCGCATCTCCGATGCGCCGATATGTCGTTGACGGCGGTTCAGGAGAAAACCGCCCTCCGAGGGTTCGGAGGGCGCATCTCCCGATGCGCCGATGTGTCGTTGACGGCGGCTCAGAGAGCCGCCCTCCGAGGTTCGGAGGGCGCATCTCCCGATGCGCCGATGTGTCGTTGACGGCGGTTCAGGAGAAAGCCGCCCTCCGAGGTTCGGAGGGCGCATCTCCCGATGCGCCGATGTGTCTTTGGCGGCGGCTCAGGAGAGCCGCCCTCCGATTAACCTCCATTGGTTCAACACAACGCTGACAAATGCACCCTTCGGTCCGCAAAGCGTTGCGCCAGCGGCGCTGCCCGTGCGGCGACAGCCGAGCCTGCAGAAGAGGCTGTGGTTTCCCCTGCACCTACTATTGCCGTCGTAAAACCTACCCGCAACCTTCTTGTGCGGTAATCCCGAATAGTTCGGAGGTGACGCTGCATGGTGCCTTTGCGCAGGCTGTGTGCGGTGGCTGTGTTGCTTGGATGGGGCGTTGCAGTCAACGCACAATCAACGGATAAGGACGCCGAACTGCGTCAGTTGCGGGAGCGCGTTAGCCTCTTGGAACAGTTAGTGCAGACTTTGCAGGCGGAGTTAGCCGCTATTAAGCGCGACGGCGCTGTGCCATCTTCTGCTGTCACGGCGACCGCGGCACCGTCACCGGCGGCGGAAGCGGAAAAGCGCCGTTTAGAGCAAGAGTTGCAAGAGGCGCTGTCTCAACAACCCCCTTCACCGCGAACACCTCTCCCCCCACCTTCTTATGGCACAGCGGTTTTTGGGGGTGGGGCATTTCAAGCCCTCAACCCTGACACATCGGTCATCGCTAACTTCCGCACGGCTTTTCGCGGGCGTCGCCCCTTTGGCGCGTTCGCTGGTGCAGAGTTCAGCGAAGCCGAGTTAGCGTTTCAAGCTGCGACTGATCCCTTCTCGCGTTTGGACACCTTCATCGCTGTCGGTCCTGAAGGTGCGGAGGTGGAGGAAGCGAGCCTCAGCGTTTTAGACCCGACTTTCCTTCGTCTGCCGCGCAGTTTGCAACTCAAATTGGGCTTGCTGCGGGCACCTGTTGGGCAACTGAACAACATCCACCCGCCTGAACAACCCTTTGTGGACACGCCGCTGGTGCACCGGCTGTGGTTCGGGAGTTTGCACGGCGAGGCGCTGACGCCGGAGACAGTGCCGACAGAAGGCAGTTTCACCGGTGCCGGCATCGCCTTCAACTGGCTTTTGCCGACGGGGCAGAGCGCCACTTGGCTTACCCTCGCCCCGATGAACGCGGACAACCTCACCTTTCACGCCGACGCCGGACGCCCCGTTTGGGTCGCCCGGTTACGCCACTTGCGCGACTTGTCTGTCACGCAGACGCTCAGTTTGGGCGCCAGCTACGCGTTTGGACCCAACGACACGGAGAACGACACGCGCTTGTTCAGCGTGGATGTGACCTACCGATGGCGTCCGCTGCGGCAAGGGTTGTATCGGTCACTGGTGTGGCAGACGGAAGCATATTGGGCACGCCGGCAAACGGGTGACGGGAGCCTGTCCCCGAAAGGGCTGTTTTCGCTCGTGGAGTATCAACTCTCAAGAACGCTCTTTTTAGGCTTGCGCTACGATTTCGCCCAAGCGCCGGACAAAAGTTTCAGCGGGCACGGATTTTCGCTAGCGCTTACCCTGTTTCCCAGCGAATTCGGGCGGTATCGGTTGCAATGGAGCCGCTTAAAACTGGGCGGTCAGACCGTTCACGAAATCTGGCTGCAAACGACCTTCAGCATCGGTGTTCACCGTCCCCATCCGCTGTGAGCGGCACAAGACGGTCATGCGTGACGGTGCGTGACTTCCCAGAGGGCGATGGCGCCGGCGACGGCTGCGTTGAGGGCAGCGACCCGTCCCGCCATCGGGATGCGCCAGACAGCGTGCGCCATCGCCTTTAAACTCGCTGATACACCCTCCCCTTCTGCCCCGACGATCAACAGCAAGGGGCGCAACTTGGGCGCAGCCCGAATGTCGTCGCCGTCCATGTCCAACACGGCGACGAACCCGCCGGCATCTTCAAAACGCTTGGCGAACTGGCGCAGGTTGCCCATGGCGATGGGGATGTGAAAGCAGGCGCCAGCGGAGGCTTTGACGACAGCGGGCGTGACGCCGACGCTACGGACAGACGGCAGGACGACGCCGCAAGCGCCCAACGCTTCGGCGCTGCGAATGAGGCTGCCCACATTGCGCGGGTCTTGCAGGTGATCCAAACCCAGCACGACGCCGTTAACCTCCATCGCCCGCTGCAACACCTCCCGCAACGGGGCGATGGGAAACTCGCCGATGTCGGCGGCGACACCTTGATGGTCAGGGGAGTGAGCGATTTGGGTCAAATGGGCGCGCGGCAGGGTGCGGAGCGGCACGCCGCTTTCCTTCAGCAACCATTGCAATTCGCCGTCCAACTTAGCCCCATCGGCGACATAGACCACCTTAGGGGTGAACCCTGCCCGCAGCGCTTCGCGAAGCGGGTGGCGCCCGTAAATGACCATGCTGCCCCTCACCACGCCACTGCATGGGCGTCAAAGACGGGTCCGTCCGTGCAGCAAAGGCGATAACTGCCGTCACGGAACGGGATGGGACAGCCGAAACAAATGCCCAACCCGCACCCCATGCGTTCTTCCGTTGCTACTTGACACGGCAACCCTGCCCGCTCCGCCACTTGTGCCAGGGCGCGCATCATACCGCGCGGTCCACACCCGAAAAGGGCAATACCGGCGCGCTCTTGCTGCGTAGCGAGCCATGCCTCCAAGAGGGCGATGACAGTCCCTGCGAAAAACCCCTCGGTAGGTTGATCCAAGGCGATGGCGGACGGGACACCGAGGCTTTCAAACTCATCCGCTGCCCAATACGAAAGGGGCTTACCGTTGCCCATCAACGGATGCTCGGCGCGAACGGGGTCAAAAGGCAACTTATCGGGGGTTTGCGCGCCCAACAGGGCGACGACTTCAACCCCCGATCGCTTAAGCTGTTCGGCGAAGAACGGGAACGGTGCCGCACCGATGCCGCCGCCGACGAGGACAGCGCGCCGAACGCCTTGAGGCACCCAAAACCCTTTGCCCAACGGTCCAGCGACCCGCACGGGAACATCCGCCGTCAACTCCGCCAGCCACCGGGTGCCGACACTGCGCAAGTCAAACAACACCGAGAAGGCTTGTGGCACCTCATTAGGGGCAGGGTCAGTGCGCCCCTTCAACAACGGGACGATGCGCGCGATGCTAAAAGGACGGGGCAGCAAGGCTGCCATCGGCAAACTCGCCCGCTCAAATGGTTTACCACCGCCCAGCGCATCCAAATACAAATTGACGAACTGCCCCGGTTGGGCGCGTTGGGCGATTTGGCGGCACCGCAAAGTCAACCGACAAAAATCGCGGTAACGCTCTTTTGCGACGATGTGCGCGGTGCCGACGAAGACGGCGGTGTTGCCCCGCTCTCGCGGTGTGTGCGGTAACCGCGACGGCGCTTCAGCGCTCATCGTTTCAACCTCCCCATCGCAAGAACGCCACAATTGTAGCCGCACAGCAACGAAGGCGGTCATGCGTCTTCACAATTTACGGCGATGTCCGTTCGGAAGGCAGCGCTCCCAAACTTTCGCCGCAGTCAATCTTAACGATGTTGACGGAATCAGTGTAAGGATGCTGTGTTGGATAATGGGGTTTGGTCGGAGGGCGGCTCTCCGGAGCCGCTGAAAGGAAGACCCAACGAAGCAGTGCAAGGAGGGTGAACGATGAAGATCGCTGTGACCGGCAGTAGCGGGCGAATCGGACAGGCGGTCGTTCGGGCGTTACTGGAACGCGGCGACCAGGTGCGCGGTTTAGATCTCAAACCACCAGAGCAATGGCGGTTCCCCTTCACCCGCACGGACATCACGGATTTCGGTCAAGTCTTGCAAGGTTTAGCTGGTGTGGACGCTGTGGTGCATTTAGCCGCTGTCCCCGGACCGCGTTTGGTGCCGCCGACCGAAATCATGCGGGTCAATGTGCAAGGCACTTACCATGTGTTGGAAGCGTGCCGGTTGTTGGGCATTCAGCGCGTCGTCCTCGCGTCCAGCATCAACGCGGTGGGATTGCACTTCAACAAAGAGCGCCCGCGTTTAGACTATTTGCCTATAGACGAACAACACCCCGCTCGCCCCGAAGAAGCCTACAGCCTTTCTAAATGGCTCGGCGAACAGATGGCGGACGCGACGGTAAGGCTCGCCCCTGCCATGGCTGTCGCCAGCCTGCGGTTTCACGGCGTGACAACGCCCGAACAGTATGAGCGTTGGCGGGCGCAACCTTTTCGCGATGTGCCGGGCGATTTCAAAGGGCTGTGGGGCTATGTGGATTTGCGCGATGCGGTAGATGCCGTCCTCAAAGCGTTGGAAGCGCCCTTCACGGGGCACGAAGCCTTCTTCATTTGCGCTGCCGACACCCACTCTGTTGTGCCGACTGCCGAATTGGTCGCCGCTGCTTACCCCGATGTGCCGCTCCGCCGAGAGTTACGCGGACATGAGGGTGTCTTTGATTTGAGCAAAGCGAAACGCCTGTTGGGATGGGAACCCCGCTACTCGTGGCGGGAGTAGGTCAACAGGGTTTCTGCATCACCGCGAAACAACTCTTACGGTGCGGTCCGCTAACGGGAGCGGGACGGGGCAATGTCCTTGTCGGTGGGACACATGAAAAGCCAACCCAATTTCTAACGCTGCCCGTCCATCGTAACCGCTGGACTGGGGTTGACGGTCCTGCTCAAGGGCGTCAAGAAGGTCCTGCAAAGCGGCTTGCATCGGGGGCGTGAATTGCGGTGGGTTGGGGTGATACTCACGCCGCTGCACATAGCGTGGGCGAAATTGAAAAGCGGGGCGAGACGGGTCTGGCGGATAGACATCGGCGTAAACTTCCAACTGCACACCGTCGTGGAAACTGTCAATGCGCATGAGCCCATTTGTGCCGTGCAACTCCAGCGTGAACCCTTGCCCACCGCCAACATCCACCCAAGCGACGACACCGCTTTGGAAGTGCACGATGCCGTAGCCGCCAGGGTCGCTGGGATGGTCGTTGCGCACCCACCCGCAAACCCAATCTGCATCGCCGACAAAGTAGCGCAAAATGTCCCAAAGGTGCGTGCCGTTGTGCAAGAGCCAAGTCCACATCGTTCCGTGCAACCGCACGAGTTCGCCGATGGCACCCTTTTCCAACAACGCTTTCGCCCGTCGGTAAGTCGGGTGGTAACGGCGCGGATGGTTGACCAGCAACTTTGTGCCTGCCCGTTCACATGCCACCAACATCGCATCGGCTTCCTCCAACGAGGTCGCCATCGCTTTTTCGCAGATGATTCCCTTGACACCTGCTTCTGCTGCTGCGATGACGATCGCGGCTTTCATGTCGGTGTGAGTGCACACGCTCACGATATCCAACGGCTCGTTGGCGAACATCTCTCGGAAATCCGTGTAGCCCCGCACTTGCCGCAGACCCGTGCGTTGATAAAATCGCTCAAGGCTTTCGGACGAACGGGCACAGACGGCGACGATCTGCGTTTGCGGGTTAGCGAGGTAAGCGGACACATGTGTCGTCGGCGGCAGTTCGTAGTTGGTCAACCAACGCAAGTGCGTTTCATCGTCAATCGTCAGCGCCTTGCGCCCTAATCCGACGATGCCGACCCGATACACGCGTCTGTTCCACCTCCGTGTGGGCGGGCAGGTTTGCGACCCTCAGTTAGAGGGTCGGGCTTCTGGACGACCGAAATCGTTCGGCGCGCTCCCCGATAACTCGGACGCGCCTCAAACGATACGGGCGACTTGGATAACATCCGTGAGCCGTTGAATGCTGGCGATAACTTCCTGCAAAGTGGGTGCATCAGGGACGACGACACCTAACTCAAAGTAGGCGATGCCGTCTTTCGTGACGGAGCGATTGGAAACGATATTCACGCCTTTGCTGCTGACGGCGTTAGAGACATCGCTGAGCAACCCGACGCGGTCGTAGGCGACGACGCGCAAACGGGCGATCGCTGGCTCTTGCAGCGGGAACCCCCAATCTAACGCGACGATGCGGTCAGGCTCGCTTTCGCGCAACCGCTGAAGGTTACGGCAATCAGCACGATGGACGACGATTCCCCGCCCGCGGCTGATGAACCCGACGATGGGATCGTTAGGCACGGGAGCGCAACATCGGGCGAGGCGGTAAAGCAGTGTGCCTTTGCGCGCGGGCAGCGCGCGTTCGTCGGGCGCCAACAAAGTCACTTTCGGCTTAGGTGGCGGCGGTTTCAACTTGTTGACAACCGATTGTGCGGACACCGAGCCGTAGCCGATAGCAGCCAACAAATCGTTAACGCTCTGCAACTGATATTGCTTTGCCAACTCACCCAACTTGCCCGACTCCAAAACTTCGGTCAAATGTAGCCCGGCGCGTTCCAAGGCTTGGGTCAACACTTCGCGCCCGCGTTGCAGGTTCTCCTCGTAGGCTTGCTCCTTCAAGAAGCGCTTGATACGGTTGCGTGCCAACGATGTCTTGACAAACCTGAGCCAATCGGGGCTGGGACCCTTCGGGTGTTTGCTGGTCAGGATTTCCACGACATCGCCCGTTTGCAGTTCGTAATCCAAAGGGACGAGTTTGCCGTTAACCTTCGCACCGATACATCGGTTGCCGATTTCCGTGTGGATGCGGTAGGCGAAGTCCACGGGCGTGGCGCCTCTGGGCAGGTCAATGACATCGCCTTTCGGCGTGAACACAAACACTTGGTCACGAAACAAATCGCCCAAAACAGACCGTGTGAACTCGGCTGCATCGCGCATGTCGCGATGCAACTCCATCAATTCCCGCAGCCAACCGAGGGCTTGATCCAGCGGGTCAGTGGGCGGAGGGGCTTCCTCATATCCTTCTTTGTAGCGCCAGTGGGCAGCGATGCCATATTCGGCGTTGCGGTGCATCGCCCATGTGCGGATTTGCACTTCCATCACTTCGCCGCCTGGTCCGATCACTTTCGTGTGCAGCGATTGGTAGCCGTTAGGTTTGGGCTTCGCGATGTAGTCGGTGAACATGCCCGGCAAGGGTGTCCAAAGTTTGTGCACGGTCCCCAGCGCCAAATAGCACTCGGCTTCCGTGTTAACGATGACGCGCAGGGCGATTAAGTCGTAGATGCGGTCAATGTCCACGCCCTCGCGCTGCATTTTCTGGTAAATGCTCCAAAGGTGTTTGGGGCGCCCTTGCACGGTGGCGTCAATGCCGGCTTGACGCAGGGCGTCATGCAATTGGGCGATCGCTTGTTCCACCAAGTGAACCCGTTCGGCGCGCGTCTTTTCTACCTTGCGGGCGAGGGTGCGGTAAGTTTGCGGGTCTAAGTGCTTGAACGCCAAGTCTTCCAACTCCCATTTGAGCCGCCAGATGCCGAGGCGATGGGCGATGGGCGCATAGACCTGCAAGGTCTCCAAAGCGATGGCTTTGCGTTTCTCTTCGGGCAGCGGGTCTAAGGTGCGCAAATTATGCAAACGGTCAGCGAGTTTGATGAGGATGACCCGCACATCTTGTGCCATCGCGACCAGCACTTTGCGCAGGTTTTCCGCGTGCTCTTGGCGCGCGGTCCGAAACTGCAGGCGGCTCAGTTTCGTCACACCTTCCACCAACTGGGCGACTTCGCCGCCGAACTCCCGCTCAATCGTGGGCAAATCCACGGCAGTGTCCTCCACGGTATCGTGTAACAGCGCGGCGATAATGCCGTTCTCGTCCAACCCTAAGTCGGTGACGATGAGAGCGACATGCCATGGGTGCGTGATGTAGGGTTCACCGGAAAGGCGCGTTTGTCCGCTGTGGGCGTGCTCGGCGAACCGGTAAGCCCGGGCGATGCGCTCTACATCGGCAGTGGGGTGTGTCGCGCGCACCCGTTCAATCAGCACCGCCAACGGGTCGGCATTCTGCTCCGTCACGACGCCCAACCGCTCCGATTGGCGCACCGCTAAGGCAGTGGCAATGTTCATCGTCCGTCACCGTTGTGATTATGGCGCTTATGCGACACGAAACACTATAGCCGACGGCGCTTCCTTTTGCGGCATGATTTGTTTAAACGACGGCAGAGAGGTTTTCGTTCGCCGCGCAAAGGACGACACGCCGACACTTTGCCGCCTGACAAGACAATGCGGCGCACTCGGTGAAATTTTGATGTTCGCCGTCGCACAAAGGAGGTGAACCGATGGAGTCATCGTCGGAGCAGCGAATGTGGTGGCGCAAAGCGTTGGAATGCGTTTTGTTCGTTGCGACGAAACCGTTGCCGCTGGATGAGTTAGCGCGCGTCTTGGATGCGCCGCCTGACGAAGTTTTGTTTTTGCTGAACGAACTGGCAGTGGATTACGAGCGCAACAGCGGCTTGGCGATCGTGGAAGTCGCCGGCGGTTGGCGGATGATGACGCGGGCGGAATTTGCCCCGGTCGTCGCACGGCTCCACCCACCGCAACGCGTGCGCCTTTCGCGGGGCAGTTTAGAGGTGTTGGCGATCGTCGCTTACCATCAACCTATCACGCGCCCCGAAATTGAGCGGTTACGCGGGGTAGATAGCGGCGCAGCGTTGCAAAGCTTGCTGGAACACGGGCTCATCCAAGTCGTCGGTCACAAAGAGGTACCCGGTCGTCCCCGCCTTTACGGGACGACCCGACGGTTTTTGGAATTGTTCGGGTTGCGTAGTCTGGACGACCTGCCACCCCTCAAGGAGTGGCAGGAGAAAGCCGTTGCCCTGCTTGCCGACGATGCGGCATCAACCCACGAGCAATTTGATGTATCTGTGAAGGGGGATAACGATGGCGCGTAAGCGAAGTGCAAAGGCGTCTCCTTCCCTTCCCCCGAAACTTTGGGGCGGACGGTTCAAAAAGCCCCTCGCCGATGAAGCCTTACAGTTTTCGTCCAGTTTCGCCGTAGACAAGCGGCTGTGGCGCTACGACCTCTTGGGCTCCATCGCCCACGCGTTGATGCTCGGCGAATGCGGCATCCTGACGCGCGAGGAAGCGCACCAGTTGGTCACAGGGTTGGTCAGTATTTGGGATGACCTTGAAGCACAACGGTTAGCGTTGAGCGGTCCCGACGAAGACGTCCACAGTTTTGTGGAGCGGGTATTGCGCGACCGGGTCGGCGAAATCGCCGGAAAGTTGCACACTGCTCGCAGCCGCAATGACCAAGTAGTGACGGACTTACGGCTATGGTGCCGCGACGCCCTCAAGGCACTGACGGAACACATCTTGCGTTTACAACAGGCGCTCACCGACCAGGCTCAGCGACATTTGGAGACGCTGATGCCGGGCGTGACACATTTACAGCACGCGCAACCGGTGCGGTTGGCGCACCACCTCTTGGCGCATTTTTGGGCGCTGCAGCGCGACGCTGAGCGATTGCGCGACCTTTTGAAGCGCGTCAATGTCTCGCCCTTGGGCGCTGCGGCGTTGGCGGGTGCTGGGTTGCCCATCAACCCCCGGCGCACCGCGCAACTGTTGGGTTTTGCCGCGACGGCGCAAAACAGCATGGACGCCGTCAGCGACCGCGATTTCGCCTGCGAACTGGTGTTCGCCTGCGCTTTGATCATGGTGCACCTTTCGCGCCTTGCCGAGGAGTTGATTTTGTGGAGCACGCCCGAGTTTGGGTTTGTGACGCTGGACGATGCGTGGTGCACCGGTTCCTCCCTGATGCCCCAGAAACGCAACCCTGACATGACGGAGTTGGTGCGGGGCAAAACGGGGCGTGCCGTTGGGGCGCTGACCCATTTGTTGACGATGCTAAAAGGGTTGCCCCTAACCTACAACCGCGATTTGCAAGAAGACAAACCGGCTGTTTTTGAGGCGGTGGACACAACGGTCGCGTCGCTGTCGGTAATGGCGCAAGTGGTCGCGACGGCGACTTTTCACCCCCAGCGCATGCGTGCGGCTTTGCAGGGTGATTTTTCCACCGCCACCGACTTGGCAGATTACTTGGTGCAGAAAGGTGTGCCTTTTCGGGAGGCACACCACGCCGTCGGGCGCTTGGTGCTGGCACTGAGCGAGCGCGGCAAAGGTTTGGAAGACGCCACTTTGGACGACTTACACGCTGTCAGCCCGGCGTTCGGTGCCGACGCCCTCAGCCTCGTCGCGCCAGACCGCAGCGTGGAACGGCGGCGTGTTTTGGCGGGAACCGCTAAACCTTCAGTGCAACGCCAATTGCGCCGGGCTTTGGCGGCGATGCGCCGCACGCAGGCGTGGCTGCGCACCTTTCCGTCCATCAGCGCTGAATTGAGCCAAGTCCTCGTGGCATCCCAACGCCGCTCGCCTTGAAGGGGCATCGGTTTGGGCTATAATCAAAACGCGCCTGCTCGTCGCGGAGGCTGACAACGACGGTTCGGCAGGCGCTGTGAGGGAAGGCAGAGATGAGTGGCGACGAAACAGTCATAGCTGTCTTGAAAATCGGGCTGGCATCGTTGCTGCTCGCTATCGCCGCAGTCTTTTCGGCGGCGGAGACAGCGTTGTTGGGCATCGGAAAGGTGAAAATGTGGCACCTTGCGGAAGAAGGCAACGACGCCGCAGCCCGTGTGTTGGCGCTTTATCGCAACCCACCCCGATTGATCGCCACGCTGTTAGCCGGCATCACCCTCACGGAATATTTGGCAGAGGCGCTAGTGACCTCTGCAGCTCTCCATTGGGGCGAACGACTTGCGGTGGAAGCGCTGAGCGGCGTCGTGTCCGTCGCGTTTGCCGTGTTTGCCTTGACCTTCGTGGATGTGATGCCGGGGCTTTACGGTGCCGCGTATGCCGAAACGGTCGCCTTGACGGTTGCGCGGTGGGTGCGGTTCTTTCAAACGGTGCTGACACCCTTCGTGACGCTTGCGGACGCGCTCGTGTCGGGCATCTTGCGTCTTTTGCGGTTCCACGATGCCCACCAGCCGCCGTTAGTGACCGAGGGTGAGATTTTTGCGGCGTTAGAGATCGCGGAACGACAGAATATACTGGCGCGCGACTTACGCCAAATGCTCACCAGCGCGTTGGAGTTCAAGGAAGTGCGGGTGGCGGAGGTCATGGTGCCCCGTGTGGACATGGTCGCCCTGCGCGCCGACACGCCGTTGGACGAAGCCCTTCGGGCAATGCGTCGGTCGGGACACAGCCGTTTGCCTGTTTTCCGCGAGACGCGGGATGAAATCGTTGGCATCTTGTATGCGAAAGATGTTCTGGCGGCATGGTATCGGGGCGAACGGGACAAAACGGCAGGGGAACTGGCACGCCCACCCCTTTTCGCGACGGAGACGCAGCGCGCTTACAACCTGTTGCGCACGATGCAGCGCCAACGACGGGGCATCGCTATCGTCTTGGACGCCGAAGGTGGCACTGCAGGCTTGGTCACAGTTGAGGACATCTTGGAAGAAATCGTCGGCGAAATTTACGACGAATATGACATCGCCGAAATGCCCGTGCGCCAAATTGCAGACCGCACTTACCTCGTCCGCGCCCCGCTCAGCATTCGGCAGGTGGAAAAATTGCTGGGCGTGGAACTTCCGGAAGAGGACTACGATACCCTTGCCGAATTGGTGCTCGCTCACTTGGAGCGGTTGCCGCAGGTCGGCGACCGCATAGAGTTGAACGGCGTCACTTTGGAAGTGGCGGAACTGCGGGGACGCCGCATCACTTGGATTCGGGTGACCGTTTCGCCGGAGGGGCTTAACGATGCCCTATAGCGCGATCGTCACCGTAGAATGCCTCGCCATTGCCGTCATGGTCGGGCTAATCGCTCTCTGTTCGTTGGGCGAGGCGGCATTTGTGGCGGCTAATCGGGGGCGGTTGCGCGCCCTGCTCCGATCAACGACCACCCCGCAAGCCATGGCGATTTGGCAGTTCCTTCACGACCGCACTAATCTGTCCAGCCTGTTGGTCGGCATCACCCTACTCATTCTCCTGACTTCCGCTCTCGTCACGCACTTAGTGGAGCGGTTTGCGCCTTCATGGGGCGAGGTCGTGGGGTTGGGCGCAGCGATGGGCATCATGACTTTTTGTGAAGTCTTGCCCAAGAGTATCGGGGTCGCCCGCGCAGAAGTGTTGTTGGTACGGGGGTTTGTTCTCTGGCGGGTGTTGGTCGCGCTCTTCCGCCCTGTCAATCGGTTCGTCTACGCCGTTGCCGGCGCGACGCTCCGAGCCCTCGGTGCGGATCCCAACCGCCAACCGCCCTTGACGATGGACGAAATTGTCGCCCTCTTAGAAGCCGGAGCAGAAGCCGGCGTGATTGACCAAGACGAATATCTGCTCGCCGAACACATCCTCAACTTGGAAGAGATCCTCGTGCGCGACATCATGGTACCCCGTCCGGACATCGTGGCGTTGCCTGTAGATTGCTCTTTTGAGGAGGTCATGGAAACGATTTTACAGACCGGCCATTCTCGCATCCCCCTTTACGACGGAGGGTTGGACAACATTGTCGGCATCGTTTACGCCTACGACATCCTCGCCAGCATCGCCGACGGGGTGCGGCAGCCGACACCGCGTGTCATCGCCCGCCAACCATACTTTGTCCCTGAGACCAAGCCTGTCCGTGCTTTGTTGCAAGAAATGCGCGCCAATCAAGTCCAAATCGCCATCGTCATGGACGAGTTCGGAGCAACTGCTGGATTGGTGACACTGGAAGACATCGTGGAAGAAATTGTCGGTGAACTGCGGGACGAACACGACCGCGAAGTGGAACCGTTGTTGCAATTGGACGACCGCTCCTTTATCGTGGACGCCCGTATGGACCGGCGCCAGTTTGAGGAAGCCGTTGGCATTGAGTTGCCCGAAGGAGAGTTCAGCACGGTCGGAGGGTTCATCATGACCGCACTGGGACGGCTACCGTCGGTCGGTGACCGCATCACGACCCCAGATGCCGCGTTCGTCGTGGAAGAAGTTCAGCGCCGGCGCGTCACGAAGGTCAGGGTGGAATTGCTGCCCGTAACGCAAAAGGTTCCGTCGTCGGACGCCGATGCGTCTGAGCCCAACCGCACTGCTAACAAGTAAACGCATCGCTCAGACCGTCTGCCCCACAGACCTCACAGGGCACCTTCCCGCACAGCGGTCAGCAGGTCATCCAGTTTTGCTAAAGCCAACCCGATGCATGTGTCGGCAGCGCCGTAATAGAGCCAGACTTCATCGCCTCTGATGAACGCCCCGCAGGTGAACACAATGTTCAGCCCGTTGCCGACTCGTTCGTAATCTGCTTGAGGGCTAAGGACAGGGTAGCGGCAACGGGCGATAACCCGTTGCGGGTTCTCTAAGTCCAGCAGCGCCAGTCCCAGCCGGTAGTTAGGCACATGGGCGACTTCTTTGACGCCGTGATAGATGATGAGCCAACCTTCCGGCGTCTCAATAGGCACAGCCCCTGCCCCGACGCGTTCACCGTCCCACCAAGTGCCGCCCCGCTCCCTCAGGACAATTTGCGGGTGCCCCCAGTGAATCAGGTCTAAAGAGTCTGCCAGCCAAATGTGCTCAATCTTGCCGATCATCGGGCGATGCAGCATATACCACTTACCGTTGATGCGTCGGGGGAACAACGCTGCATCTTTGTTCGGCGGCGGCAGCACGACCCCAATGCGGTCTGCATAGCGGAAGTCCCGTGTCCGCGCCAACGCGACCGATGGACCCGCATCGGAGACCGCCACATACGCGATGAACCATTCGCCGAACTCCTCCAGATAGGTCAGGCGCGGGTCTTCACAACCGATGGCTTCATATTCGGCGATCGGGCTATCGGGGTCGCCGGGCGCCAGCAACGGCATGGGGTCAATAGACCAGTTGTTGACGCCGTCGGCACTGCGCGCGACATAAAGGCTAGACCGCCCATCCGCCAACTCCACCCGCAACAGCAACACCACTTCGTTTCCTACGACGGCGACGCCAGGGTTGTAAACGGCGATGGCAGGAAGCGGCAGGTCGTTGACCGTTAGGATCGGGTTGTTCTCGTGCCGCCGAAATAAGTCCATCATCTCAACTCCCCTTGCTGTGCAAAGACTGTCTGAGTGCCCTAACCGTGTTCGCGCTTTGACCGATCACCGTCGCCTCCAGCCTGTTTGACGATATCGTCAGTGAGTTTGTTTTGCTTAAATGTCCCGACAATTGCGGCAATATCGTTGCCTTTTGTTGAACTGATTTTGCGCCACACTAAAGGGCGTTCCGATCCGACAGCGCCCAAACGCGTCTCATGGCTAACGCCGCTCCTACAAGGAGAGCAGAAAGATTTTTTCCACAAAGGCGGATGTGGGCGAAACACATCCAACGCATCTTGTTTTTGGCGCCGCTGCGACAGCGCGCCTTTAAGACGGGACATCAAGGTGAACCCTTGTAGGGATAGGGTCGCTTTGTGCTACGGAAAACTCTCAGAGCGTTAAGGAGGACGACTCAATGACGCTTCAGCGGTTGATGTGGAGTGGACTGGCGTTAACGATGTTGGTGGGTTGCGCCAAGTTTCCTGAACAGCCTGTCACCGGGGTATCGCGAGACCGGTTAATCGTCACCCTCACTTACGCAGCGCCGTTAGCCCCACGCTACTTTTACTTCATCGCAATAGATGACGACGGCAACCCGTTAACGGGACCGATGCCGGCGTTGACAAGCCCGTGGGGCAACGGGTGGGCGGCATTACCCCGCCAAGCGGATATAGACCCCAACACAGGGCATCCCCGCCAAGGACCGAACCTCAGCCACTTCGTTCAAATTGAAGTGGCTGCCCCTGGCGTCGGGCGGGGAGCCGTGTATCGGGTGACCGACCCGACCTTGGAGAACTACCGCCAGGAGTTTCTTGGCACGCCGCTTGAAGTGACCTTTCTGCAACCCAACCAAGTGCGGGTGACACTGGACATGCGTCAACTGTGGCCGAGCCCTGACCCTATCCCCGCGCGGATTGAGATGAACTTCATCAGCGTGGACGAGTTGCGCCTCAACCCCCAAGACAACACACCGCGTCAAGGTTTTGACGCGTTGGGCGTCAGCGGCAACGATTTCATCTCCCTTCCATTGTCTTCCAACCAAACCTTTCCGACCAGCAGCGCGTTCAACCCTGAGCCGACGACGCCCGGCGATGCCCGCATAGAGGCGTTGGATTTAATTGACTGGCAGGTACAAGTCATCCGTTCTCCGTGATAGGTGCAAGGCTGCGGTCTCGCGTGGCAAAATGTGCGGGTGCCATTTGACTTTTGGGGCTCGGAGGGATGACCCTTGCCGGATGACAAACCTGTCGTGCGGTTGGGCTTTTTGGGTATGGGGGTCGTCGGCTGCGGTGCTGCCACTATTTTGCTCCGTAACGCCGAGGTAATTGCCCACCGAGCGCGGTGCCGGTTAGAAATCGTCAGAGTGGCGGTCCGTGACCTCAACAAACCCCGTCCCGTCCCGTTACCATCGGGGCTTTACACGACTGACCCCTTTGCCGTCGTCAACGACCCACAAGTGGACATCGTCGTAGAAGTCATGGGCGGATTGGAACCTGCTTACGAACTGGTGCTGACCGCTATCCGTAACCGCAAATCGGTCGTCACGGCGAACAAGGAACTTCTGGCGAAACGCGGCAGCGAGTTGTTGGATGCCGCTAAAGAAATGGGCACAGACCTTTACTTTGAAGCCAGCGTCGCCGGCGGCATCCCCATTATCGCCGCGCTCAAACAGAGTTTAGCCGGCGACACGATTCACCGCATCGTCGGTATCGTCAACGGCACGACCAATTACATCCTGACTCGCATGAGCCGCGATGGGCTACCTTTTGATGTCGCCTTAAAAGAAGCCCAATCGCACGGTTTCGCCGAAGCCGACCCGTCCGCCGATGTGGACGGACACGATGCCACTTACAAAATCGCCATCCTCGCCGCCATCGCTTTCGGCTACCGCATCCGCGTGGATGCTATCTACCGGGAAGGGATTCGGGACATTGAGCCGGCGGACATCCGCTACGCTGAGGAGTTAGGATACGCCATCAAGTTGCTGGCAATTGCCCGACAAGAAAACGGTGCCATTGAACTGCGGGTGCACCCCACGATGGTGCCCAAGACCCATCCCCTTGCGGCGGTGAACGACCAATTCAACGCCATTTTGGTGGAGGGCGAGCATGTCGGACGGTTGATGTTTTACGGTCAAGGGGCAGGCGGGGCACCGACCGGCAACAGCGTCGTCAGCGACATCATAGATGCCGCCCGCAACATTGTTTTCGGCGCAAAGGCGCGTATCGTATGCACCTGCCGCTCCAACCCTACCCTCAAACCCATCAGCGCCGTAGAAAGCCGTTTCTGCCTGCGAATGGAAGTTGTCGACCGACCGGGCGTGTTGGCACAAATCGCTTCCGTGTTCGGTGCGCACCAAGTCAGCATTGCCTCGGTCGTCCAACGCGAGAGCCACGGTGCAGTCGCCCAAATCGTTTGGGTCACGCACAAAACTTCCTTCGCGGCGTTGCAACAGTCGCTGAAAGAAATCCGCCGGTTAGCAGTCGTCCACCAGATCCGCCCGCCGCTTTGGGTGGAAAGCGAATAAAGCGCCTTAACCGTTAGGGTTCAACTTAGAATACCCTCTAACACTTTGCGTTGCAACCCAATCAGTTGGCGAACACCTTTTTGCGCCAGCGCCAGCAGTTGGTCCAACTGCTCTTGGGTAAATGCTTCGCCCTCGGCGGACGCTTGAATTTCCACGAAACGCCCGTCTTCCAACATCGCCACATTCATGTCCACACTGGCGCGTGAGTCTTCGTCGTAGTTCAAGTCCAACATCATTTGCCGGTTAACGATGCCGACACTGACCGCTGCCAAGCAGCCGTAAATGGGCAATTTTTTGAAAGCCCCCTCCTGCTGTAAGCGCCAAAGGGCTTCCACGAGGGCGACGAACCCACCGGTGATGGCAGCGACACGAGTGCCGCCATCGCCTTGTAGGACATCGCAGTCCACGATGATGGTGCGTTCACCCAATGCCGTAAGGTCTACAGCGGCGCGCAAACAACGCCCGATGAGCCGCTGGATTTCCACAGAGCGACTGTCTTGACGACCGACACGGGCTTCCCGCTCGTTGCGGGAATGGGTGGCGCGCGGGAGCATCCCGTATTCGGCAGTGACCCATCCGCTCCCTGTGCCCTTGAGAAAAGCAGGCACGCGGTCTAACACGGAAGCGGTGCAAAGGACCCGCGTGTTGCCGATTTCAATTAAGCAGGACCCTTCAGCGAAACGGTGCCAACCGCGCACTAAGCGGATAGGACGCATCTGGTCAAGCGCACGCCCATCTGGGCGCTGCTGCTGCATCGTATCGGGCACCTCCTGCCCTGCCCCGTTCCCAACTCAGCCTTAGCGGCGGCGTTTGCGGCGCGGTTTACGGCGACCGGGCGGAACACTACCGGGGCGCAAAATGCTCCCTGTTGGGGTAGGGGCTTCTTCCGTTCCCGACGGCTCCGATTCTCCTGGTGTCGTCCGTTCAGGCGTTGCACTGACCCGCAGGATCGGGCGTTGCTCACCGACCGGTGCACGCACCTCGCGCGCTTGGGGACGCTGCCCTTGCCGCTTTTCCCACCACCGTTGCAGCACCAACACGAGCGGTGCCGCGATAAAGATGGAGGAATAAGTCCCCGAAATGATGCCGAACAGGAGCGACAACGCCAATGGCTTCACTGCCGCTCCGCCGATCAGCAAAATCGCGACCAACGCCAATGTGGTCGTCACCGATGTGTTGATGGATCGCGCCATCGTCTCCAACAGGCTGTGGTTTACGACGCGATCCAACGACCAACCGCGCCGCACCCGCAGGTTTTCGCGGATACGGTCGTAAATGACGACCGTGTCTTGAACCGAATAGCCGGCGACGGTCAACAACGCGGCGATGAACGCACTGGTGACTTCAATGTGCGCCCACGCCACGAAGCCCACGAGCACCAAAACATCGTGGGCGAGGGACGCGAGAGCACCGATGGCAAACAACCACCCTGCCCCTAAAATTTGGTAACGCAGCCAGATCCAACCGGAAATGCCCAATAAGCCCAAGACCGTGCCCCAGATGGCTGCTGCCGTCAATTCGCTACCGACCGTCGCACCGATGAACTCTGTCGTCGCTTCTTCAATGTTGGGGAATCGTTTTTTCAGCGCGTCGGCGATGACTTGACGCCACCGCTCACTTTCCCGCTCACTTTGCAGTTTGACCCGCACGAGCAATGTGTCGCCTTCGGCGATTTGGATGACGGGTTCTGAGGGCAACCGCAAACGGACAAGGATTGACCGCACCTCGCCGGCGATGCGGGCTTCATCGCGCGCGGTCGTGGCGACTTTTTCCGGGAACCGAAATTGATAAAGGGCGCCGCCGGTGAAATCCAGCCCTAAGTTCAACCCTCGCACGACCAACCCTAACAACCCCAATACCGTCACAGCAGCCGCTATGCCCAACCACAGCCGCGTTTTGCCGACCAAATCAATGCGGTCGGTTGGCGGTGTCGCTCCTGCGGAGATTGTCATCGTGCTTCCCTCCAAGCCGTTAGCGGTGTCACGGTGTCGTAGCAGCGGGGCGGCGTTGCATTATCGCATCGGCTAAGGTGAGGAACCAAGAACGCCGTTCGCTCAATTTCGTGCGCACGACCCATTCCATGATGCCGCGCACCGAGAAGAAAGCACTGAATAGGTTCGCCAGCGTCCCAACGGTCAGGGTCGTAGCAAAGCCTTTCACCGGTCCGGTGCCGAAGTAGTAGAGGACAGCGGCGGCGATCAACACGGTCACATGGGCGTCCAAGATGGCGGTCCATGAACGGTCAAATGCCAATTCCACAGCCGTTCGCAGCGGTTTGCCCATCCGCAACTCTTCTTTGAGCCGCTCAAAGGAGATCACATTGACATCCACTGCCATGCCCAACGAGACGATCAGCCCTACAATGCCCGGCAGCGTCAAAACAGGGCGCCACTGACCGATTTGCAAACTCATGATCGCCAAGACCAAAACGACATACATGCCCAATGCGATACACGCCAGCACCCCCGGCAAACGGTAATAAGCGACCATGAAAGCGGCGATGAGGATTGCCGCGAGAACCCCGGCGTTGACGCTGTTGTAGATGGTGTCAACGCCTAAAGTCGGCGAGATGCTCTGCCGCCACAGCACAGAGACGGGGACAGGCAACGCGCCCGCCTCCAAAATGACCTTCAGCATTTGGGCTTCTTCCACTGAGCCGATACCCGTGATGCGGGCGTTGCCCCCGTAGTAGGAAGTTTCCAAGACAGGCGCACTGATGCATTCGCGGTCATACCAAATAGCGACATGTTTGCCGACATTGCGCCGCGCGAACTCATCAAAACGGCGCGCGCCCTCACGGTCAAAAGACAGGTGCACCTGCACCCGTTCGCGGGGGTCAACGGCTAAAGCGTCTACAATCACATTCACCGGCGGTCGCAGGTTCGTGCCTTTCACGACAAGTTCCGACTCCGCATACACTTGGTAAGGCGGCACTTCGCGTCCCTGCGCGTCGCGAAAAATCACTTTCTCCCTCCCGCCTTCACGCACGACCTCTACGCGGTATTTATCGGGCACGCCCCGAAACTCCAACTCCCCGATTTCACCGATCAGCCGTAGGGCTTCCTCAGGGTTACGCACGCCCGGCATCTCCACGACGACACGGTCAGCCCCCTCGCGATAAATCTGCGGCTCGGCGACGCCGTATTTATCAATGCGGCGGCGGATGACCTCCATCACCGTCGTCACGCGGTCAGGTGTCACTTGGAAAAATTGGCGTCGGTCCGCCAGTTCCCGGGCACCCTCGTAAAGCGCCCGCAAAGTCGCTTCTACTAACCGAGCGTCGCGGTCTGCCGTTTGCGGCGTAGACTGCGAGCGCACGAACACGATGCGCCCTGTTTCATCCAGTTGCACATCAAAGTTCTGCAACCCGCGCCGCTGCAACTCAGCCGTAAGAGTCTCTTGTGCGGCGGTGTGGCGCTTAGGGTCTATGGGATTGTCCAATCGGAAGACAAACTCGGCGCGACGGCATTGAAGGACGATGCGACTACCGCCTTGCAAATCCAGACCCAGCCGCAGGTTAAGGGTCGGTCGGAAAAAGCCGATGCGCCCTACCTGCCACAGGGGCTTATCGCCGCGTTCTTGCCGATCAAAATCTATCAATTGGGCTTTGGGAAAACGCTTGCGCATAGCGCGTTGGATGCGTTCTTGGTGCTGCAGCGCCTCGCTGGGTGTCGGCGCCTCATCGCGGATCACCAAGAGATGTTCACCGACGGGTTCCACCTCCGCTAACTCCACCTTCGCATCGCGCAAGACATCTTTAACGATTTGCTCCATCGGCTGGTCTTTGGCAATAGCCGAAAAGGGTTCAGCGAATCGGTAGCGCATCGTCAACTCCACGCGGTATTCCTCAAAGGGACCGACCCGCACAGGGCGAAACGCGATTAAAAATGCCGCCGCCATCACGACCAAAGTGACGATGAGCCGTTGCTGCACCATCAACGCCATCGCCTCCAAACGCGTTGCCTTTGTCGTAGAGTGCCTCTACGCTGAACGCTCCACGAGAATCAGCGTGTCGCCTTGCTTGACCAGCTGTCCGTCCTTGGCGACAATTTCGCGGACAACACCCGCCACTTCACTGCGGATCTCGTTGAAAAACTTCATGGCTTCCACGAGGGCGACGACTTGCCCCGGCTCCACTGCCATACCGACGGTGACAAAAGGTGGTGAGTCCGGGCGCGGACGGGAGTAAAACACACCGGTCAACGGAGCTGTGATACGGAACAGGCGCGCATCGTCCTGCACGGCGCTGACGGGCTGGCTCGGCACTTCCACAGAGGCTGCCTGCCCCGTCACTGTAGGGGCAGCGATAGAAGCCAGCAGTGGGGCAAGGGGCAGTGGCGCTGCGGGGGATACGACCCCCCGCACGGTGACGCTCACCTCACCCCATCGCACGGTCAGTTCCGCCAGATCCTCTCGTTCCACGAGGGCGATCAGTTCACGCAGGAAATCCACATCCACAACGGGCGGTTTGAGGGCGTCCTCGCTTTCCGGCAACTCGGGCAAGTGTTCCATTCCCCCTCGCTCCTAACCATGCAAAGCAAAGGTTTGGTGGCGGCGCAGGGATTTGAACCCTGGACCCCGCGGTTATGAGCCGCGTGCTCTGCCACTGAGCTACGCCGCCACTACAGTGCCGTTGCAGCCGATTCCTCAGCGGTAGGGGTAGCCGTCGCTGCGGCACCTCGGCGCCGACGGCGTTTGGGTTGCTTGGTTTCCGACAGCGCAGCGGTCCGCCGTGCTTCGTATTCCTGCCGGACAGCCTCTTCTAACTCCTGTTCCAGCGTCAGCAACGGCGTCGGGTCAAACGAACGCAGCAGTTGCCAGTCTATCTTGACCTTGCGCAAACCTGCCACGCAAAGCACACCTCCGAGAAAAAACGCACCGTGAGAAATGCCGCCACTATTTTAACACGCAGCCCAGCGCGTGCAATGCACGCCGCCCCCAACCAGCCGATAGCGTCGCGCTCCGGTCGGGTTTACAATTTGAACGGGCGACCACGCCTGTAGCAAGGAGGGAGCGCAATGGAAGCCTTGCTCTGGGAAATGGTCGGGTCGTTAACGCGTCAACCGTCGGTCAGCGGGTTCCTCACATGGACCAGCCTCGTGGGTGCTACCATTTGGTTGCCGTCAGTGGTTCCCCCCCATTTGCGCGGGTTTGTCCATCACCTTTGTTCTTACAGCCTCTTCGGGATCGTCGCCATGTCGGCAGTAATGCCTTTGCGCGCCAGCGCTATCGGTTCACCGATGCCCTTGCTGGAACTTACCGCTCTGGGGCTGGCGGCGGCGTGGGCGTGGCTGGAAAGAAGCCCGAAACACCGTGCTGCCACCCAAGAGCGTTCCACCGACATTGCCAACGCCCTGCAGCAGGGGCAACGCCACGATTTGCTCAACGCGGTGCGGCTGGCACTGTGGGCGACGCTGTCGCTGATGCCCGCTGTCCATTGGTTCTGAGTTTAAGGGAGCACCGACCACCGGCGCCATGCAGGGAACAGTTGACCGGTGCGGGAGAGTTCTGACTCAATCTCCCGCAGCATTTGCCAATCTTCCTCTGTTAAGGTTGCGCGCACTAAGAGGTCGGGGCGTCGCAGCAAGGTGCGTTTGAGGGCTTCCCTGCGCCGCCAACGCCGAATGGCTTCATGGTCGCCAGACACCAATACATCGGGCACCGCCCAACCCCGAAACACGCGCGGGCGCGTGTATTGCGGGTACTCTAACAAACCGTCCGCAAAGGACTCTTCAACGGGCGACGCTTCATCAATGACGCCGGGCACCAACCGCGTTACCGCGTCAATGACCACCAGCGCCGCCGGTTCGCCCCCGGTCAGAATGTAATCGCCGATGCTCAACTCGTCTGTGACCAAGTGGGCCCGCACCCGTTCGTCCACGCCCTCGTAATGCCCGCAAATCAGCAAAATGGTGCTATGTTGCGCCAACTGGCGCGCGACGCTTTGCGTAAAGGGACGCCCTTGCGCGCACAGTAGAATGACCGGCGGCGGAGAGGTCAAGGACAATTGCCCCAAGACACTCTCCACAGCGGCGAAAATCGGTTCGGGTTTTAAGACCAACCCAGCGCCGCCCCCGAAAGGGTAATCGTCCACCGTGCGGTGTTTATCGGTGGTGTAGTCGCGAATGTTGTGGCAATGGACGGCGATGTGCCCGTCTTGGATCGCCCGTCCGATAATGCTGACTTTCAGTGGGGACACAAACCATTCAGGAAACAGCGTGAACACATGGAAGGTCACTTTCGCCATCGTGACCGCCGCGAGCGCGGCACCTCCTCCAACAAACCGGGTGGCGGGGTGATGACGATGCGCCGGTTTTTGCGGTCTATCGTCTTGATAAATTGTCGCACCATCGGGATCATCCCGCGTTCGGTGACGAGCAGGTCGTGCGCGGCGGCGCTGACGACCTCCACCACTTGCCCGACGGCGTCACCGCCTTCGGTCACGACATCCATGCCGACCAATTCGGCGGCGAGGAACTCCCCTTCTTGCAAAGTGGGTTTCCAGTCTTTGTGAACGGTCAACTGCGTTCCGATGCACTGCTGGGCTTGGGCGATGTGGGTGAACTCTGCAAACTTGACGATAAAGTTGGCGCCTTTGGGATACGCCGACTCCACGGTGACCTTCTGCCGCCTGCCGGTCGGTGCCAACAGGCAGAACACCTGACCAGGTGCAAACAGCGACGCCACCGTTTCACCGCGCGGGTGAACCTTGACAGCCCCTTTAATGCCGTGCGTGGCGACGATCGTGCCGACAGGTTGCGTCCACTCCCGCAACTCGTCCACGACGATGACGGCTTTTTTGCGAGCATTGGGCATATTCAACCACCGCCCCCATCGTTTGGGGGCGTTGGGAGCGCAGGGTTTACAAGATTTCCACGGTCACTTTTTTGCCCATTTTGGTCGCCGCTGCCCGCGCCAAAGTGCGGATCGCGGTGGCGATGCGCCCTTCTTTGCCGATAACCTTGCCGAGGTCGGTCGGTGCGACTTTCACCTCCACGATAACTGTGCGTTCTCCTTCAATTTGCCGCACCCGCACCTCGTCGGGGTTATCAACCAATGCCCGAACGATCGTCTCAATCAAATGCCCCAACGAACCGCGCTGCTCCATTGCGACGCCTCCTCCTTCCACGAAGTCATCTTCTGTCGCGACGGTGTGAACTGCGAGTTACGGCGTGCGTGGTCACCATAGCCGTCACTGGGTCGGTGCTTTTTGTTTCTTCTGGCGACGGAACTCCTGCCAAATGCCTAATTTGGACAACAACCGAACGACCGTTTCGCTCGGCTGTGCCCCCACTGACAACCAATGCAGGGCGCGCTCGCGGTTGATGTGCACAACCTCCGGTTGCCGCGTAGGGTGATAGTGCCCCAAGATTTCAATGAACCGACCGTCTCGAGGTGCGCGGGCATCTGCGACAACGATCCGATAGCGCGGGTCGTTCTTCGCCCCGACCCGCATTAACCGCATCCGAACCAACTGTCTCACCTCCTTGTAACGCCACTTGCACCGCTCAAATTTTGACGCTGGCGGGCACCGATGGCGTTTTACCCATTGGGGTTTAACTTTCATTGCCTCCATAGCATATCTGCGTGATGCCTGTCGGACATTTGGTCGCTAAAGACCGCTGAACAAACGCATGAGGTCTTTGTCGCTGATTTTGGCTTTGGCGAGCCGTTTCATTGTGTCACGCATCGTTTTGAACTGGCGTAGCAGTTGATTGACATCTTGAACGGTTGTGCCGCTGCCTTTGGCGATGCGGCGTTTGCGTGAGCCGTCAATGATGTCTGGGTTGCGCCGTTCTTCTGGAGTCATGGAGAGAATGATCGCTTCCATGCGCTTGAACTTGCGTTCGTCAATCTGCAGGCGCGGTCCACCCAGACCACCCAGCCCCGGCAAAAACGACAGCAATTGTTCTAAGGGTCCTGCCTGTTTCATCTGGCGCAGTTGCAGCAACAAATCGTCCAACCCGAAAGTGCCTTTTGCGATACGCTCTTCCATCCGCTTCGCTGTCGCCTCGTCCATGACCTCTTCCACGCGTTCCATCAGCGACGAAACATCGCCTAAACCTAAAATGCGGGCAGCCATGCGGTCGGGATAAAAAACATCCAAGTCACCCAGATGTTCACCTGTCCCGACGAGTTTGATCGGTTTGCCTGTAACCGCGCGGACGGACAGAACGGCACCGCCTCGAGCGTCACTGTCCAACTTCGTCAAGATAACACCCGTGATGCCGACTTCCGCATCAAAAGTCTCCGCGACCCGCACAGCGTCCTGACCTGTCGCCGCATCCAACACCAACAAGGCTTCGTGGGGTTGCAGCGCACTTTTCAGCCGTCGTAATTCATCCACTAATTCTTCGTCCGTATGCAAACGCCCAGCGGAGTCTACGAGGACGACATCGTAAGCGTTGGCACGGGCGTGTTGGAGCGCGGCGTTTGCCAACATTTCGGGGGTGCCCGTGCGCATTGCAAAGACGGGCACTTGCACCCGCTCAGCGATTTGCTGTAACTGGTCAATCGCCGCAGGGCGCTTCAGGTCGGCAGCGACGAGTAACGGGCGGCGCCCCTGTTTTTTCAATTGCGCCGCTAATTTCCCGCAAGTCGTCGTTTTGCCCGCACCTTGCAGCCCCAGCAGCAGAAACACCGATACGGGCGAACTGAACCTTAGCGGTTCGGGTTTCTCGCCCAACAGTTTTGTCAACTCTTCAAACACGATTTGCGTCATGCGCCGCGACGGATTGGGGTGCTCCATGACCTCTGGTGTAACCAATCGGTCGCGGATTTGCCCGACGAATTGCCGAGCGACCCTCAGGTTGACATCTGCTTCCAGCAGACTGATGCGCAGTTCCCGCAACCATTGGTCAATTTCCTCTTCGGTGATCCGCCCGCGTCCGCGCCAACGGGCTAACAAACTTTGCAAGCGTTCTGTCAAACCGCGCCACATGGCTCATGCGCCTCCGTAACGGCAAGTATAGCGCGCTACAGCCGGTGCGCTGTGGCAGTGGCAAAATGAAAGCACGGTCGCCTGAAGGCGCCCGTAAGCCGTCCCGCGTCTCAGGAGGCGATCAAGATGCACCGGCGCTTGCTAAAGAGTCTGATAGTGGCGGTCAGTGTGACTACCGCCACGGCGGTGTCCGCGCAAGACAGCCCCTCGTCCCTCACTGCCGTCGCCGAATGGCTGCGCTCTCGGATGGGAAACACGGCAACGCCGTTTGACCTACGCGAACGCGGCGAAGTCGTCCTGTTTGATGGAGTTTTAGATGCGCTGCCGCTCAAGCCCCGTCTCGCTCCGTTGGGTGGCGGGCAAATGCAATTCCCTGTCACCGACCAAGTGTATCGTGGGCTCCCTTCGTGGATGATTTTAACGGCAGGTCACGGCTCCGGAGGGCAACTCATTTTCGCCAGACCGTTGCGTTTTGCGCAACCCCTCAACAACTATGAACTGACGATCACTTTAGTGCCTCCGGTGCCGACCGAAATTTCTGTGCAACCGACCGGGCAGCCGGGCGTGCCCGGAACGCCAAATGCCCCTGTCCCTGGTGCGCCGGGGTCGGAAGGTGAAGTCAGCGGCGCCGTTCCTGGGGCTCCCCCCGGCATGCCGCCGGGGAGTGCGCCTGGCTACGGTGCGCCGGGCGTTCCCGGTTACGGTGCGCCAAGTGTTCCCGGCTACGGTGCGCCCGTGCCTGGTTACGGAGCCCCAGGCGGTTTTCCGGGCGGCTTTCCGTTCGGGGCACCAGGTTACGGTCCAGGCTTTGGACCGATGTTTGGCGTTCCGTTCGGACCGACGACGGCAGGACGGCGCACCGCATTGCGCCGCTACCTCATTTTGGGACAAATGACGGGTGGACTTATGGGCATGGGACCGATGGGCGGTGCCCCTGGTTACGGGGGCATGCCTGGACCAAGCGGCATGCCCGGCTACGGCGAAATCGGTCCCGGTGCACCATCTGGGGGCTTCGGTTCCCCTGGCACTCCGCAGACGCCCCCGACACGCCAACCGATCGTCATCCGCACCCTCAAATATCTGTCTTTTGCGCTCGTTACAGACAAAGGCGTGCTAACGCTTTCGGTGCGGGTGCCGCCGGACGACACGCTGACTTTTGACGGTAACTGGGCAACTGTGGTCGTGCCCTTGCAATTAATGGGCAACGCGCCAGAGCCGCCCGTGTTGCTGTATCGCTTGGGCATTTCCGGCGACGCGCCCGAAGAACTTTACATCGCCCGCATCACCTTGCGCCAACGGACGCCTGACCAACCCTTTGTGCAGCTGCGCAGTTCCGCTTTGGCGGTCCCTGCCCCTGGAGGGGGTGACAAGCCACTGCTCCGCTACCAAGCGCGAGTCAATCAACCCGTCACGATGGAAGTCTTTGTGACGGGCACTGTTTTGCCGATGGAAGTGCGCTGGGATTTCTCACCCGATAACGGCACCCACTTTGAGTTACCTGACCGACGGGGGCGACAGGTGTCGTTCACTTTTGAAAAGCCCGGCGTTTACGATTGCGCCGTGCAGGTGCGGGACATTTACGGGCTCCTTCCGCCCATCGTGGAACGCTTCCAAGTGGAAGTGCGTTGACGCCGCTCACAGCGTTTCAGCGTCGTCGGACGGTGATGCGTTGGCGGCTTGTTGCTGGAACTCGCGGATAACACGCAAGATGTCCTTGCCCAATTCGTTGGCGATGAAGGCACCGACACCCCTGAGGCGCTTTAACTCGCTCGGTTTTGTCGGGCGCTTTTCCAACAGTTGCAGCAACACTTCGTCTTTGAGCAGCCCTGGCGCTTTGCGCTCGTTGACCAAGCGCGCCCGCAGCAACAGCAGTTTCCAAAGCAGCGGGCGCAGCGTCCGAGGCACGACCGCCAACGAGCGGCGCGGCGTCGGCGGTTCCTCACCGCCGTCCAAGACGCGTTGCCCGCGCTCTGTCAAGCGGACGAAGTGCTTGCCTTCTATGTAACCTGTCCGCACCAAATCCTTTAAGAACGCCTCCACGCTCGCCAATGAGTTCGGGAACAAAGCGCCCCAATTTTCTGTGCGGGCGATATAACTGAGCCAGTTAGCCCGCGTTTCACCCCGCAAAATGCCCGCGATAGTCCGTAACCCCACGCCGGGGTAAGGCATCTGTGCCACCGTTTCTAAGACCATTCGGGCGACTTCCTGCCCTTGGGTCGTGCCCGTAATGTATGGCGTAGCGACCGGCTCCGTCAGTGCCTCGGGGGCGATCGGCGGCTCAGGCGCCGCTTTTTTACGGGAACGGCGCACAGTGGTTGCTGTTTGACGCGCAGAGGCAGCAGCCGCAGCGTTGTCCCTTTTGGGTCGTCGTCCCATCGTTCTCCGTCACCTCGCAAGGAAAGGGTTTGTCATGCGTTCGCGCCCGATCGTGGTCTTTGGACCGTGACCTGGGTAGACGATTGTCTCGTCGGGCAACGCCATAAGGCGTTGCAACGAGCGTTGCAATGTTGCCCAATCGCCGCCGGGTAAGTCGGTGCGCCCGACACTCCCTGCAAACAGAACATCACCGCAAAACAAGTGTCCAGGCGGTTCTGACAAATAGAGGGCAATGTGGTCGGGGGTGTGTCCTGGCACGGAAAGAACCGATAGGGTCAATGCCCCCACCGCCACGGTGTCACCCTCGTGTAAAAACGCATCCGGTGACGGCACCGGGTCCGCCTGCCAGCCGTAAAAACCAGCCATCTCGTGGGCATGGGCGGCTAACTCCCAGTCCCCCTCGGGCATCAAAAACGGCGCACCGGTTGCCGCTTTCAGCGGGCTGACAGCCAACACATGGTCTAAGTGCCCGTGCGTTGCGACGATGGCTTTTACGGTGACGCCATGGGCATCTATCATCTCCAAGATGCGTGGGGCTTCATCACCAGGATCAACCACGATGGCTTCGCGGGTCGTCGGACACACCACCAAATAACAGTTGCTTTGGAAAGGGCTGACCACGACCCCCTTGACCAACACCGGCACCGCAGTTCACTCCTGCTCCGCCGAGCAATTGCCTCTCCTTTTTCCGAACCGCTTTCCTCTCCGTTAACGACACGGGCTAAGTGCGCACCGTTTCACCGCGCATTTCTTCTTCCATTTCCTGCTGCTCCAATGTTTCCAGTGCCTCGCGCGCTGGACGATAGGTCGGATCCACCTTCAGCGCCGATTGAAACTCGCGGCGCGCCGCGTGGCGGTCGCCTAACCGCCAATAGACCATCCCAAGATGATAGCGCACTTCAGGGTCGTCGGGGCGTTTTTGCGCTGCCCGTTGAATGTAACGCAGCGCCTGCCGATAGTTACCGCGTTGGTAGTAAACCCACCCCAAACTGTCCCAGAAAGCGGGTTCATTCGGTTGAAGCGATAGGGCTTTCCGAATAAAACGCTCGGCTTCGTCCAACCGAATGCCCCGCTCTGCCAACATGTAGCCGTAATTGTTGAGTGCCGTCGCGTTGTTAGGGTCCAACGCCAACACCCTGCGGTAAAGGGCATCAGCCCGGTTGAAATCGCCTTGCAAGTAAGACATGTCAGCCAAAGTCAACAGGGCTTGCGCCTGTAAGGAGGGGTCGGCAATGCGTTGGACCAATAGCACGGCTTCGTTGATGCGCCCTTGCCGCGCCAACACCATCATCAGCAACTGCCACGCTTCCTTGTTCGTCGGGTCCAGTTGCACCGCCTGCCGCAAGGCTTTTTCCGCTGCCGTCCAATCTTGGCGTTGCAAGGCGCGTTGCGCTTCTTGCAGAGCCGGCACACTGCGCAACCGATTCTGAAGGGCAGGTAGTGACAAGTAACGTCGCACCTGCTGCCACCACTGTTCCGACGGGCGGTTGCGTTGTCGCAACACGGTCACCGCAACGACAGCCGCTCCGATAAGCACAGCGACGAACAGCCACTGTAACTGACGCATGGACAACATCACCTCGTGGTGGCGCCAGCGGGTTGGACAATCAAAAACCGTTCCCGTCCCGCTAAGTCCCGCAGCGTTGTCCCTTGCACCCGCCCGTCCAGTTCCCGCAACAGCGCCGTCGGTTGCCCGACGCCCAACTCCAGCGCGATGAACCCATCAGGGGTCAGCAACCGCTGCCATCGGCTCCGCAGCAACCGGCGCACGATTGCCAGCCCATCAGGACCACCCCGCAGCGCTGTCGGCGGTTCGTAACAACGCACCTCAGGCGGCAACCGTTCCCATTCCTCGTCAGCGACATATGGCAAATTAGCGACAAGGGCATCAAACACGCGAGGCGGGAAAATCGCCTCCAACGGCTCCGTCAAATCGCCGTGCAGAAAAGCGACCCGTTTGTCCAAGCGCAGCCGAGCGGCGTTAAGTTCGGCGACCGCCAACGCGTCCACGGAGATGTCCAAGCCGTAAACTGTCGCTGCGGGGAAGCGCGCTGCCAACGCCAACGCGATAGCGCCTGAACCTGTCCCGATGTCCGCCAGCATCAGCCGCGACCGCCCCATCCGTTGGAGCCGCTCCGTCACTAAATCCACCAAGTCCTCGGTCTCTGAGCGCGGAACCATTACCCGTCGGTCCACGACCAACTCCAAGCCACAAAAATTCTGTGTGCCCAGCAAATAAGCCAACGGGACGCGCTGGCAACGCTGCCACACCAAGGCTTCCACTTGCGCCCATTGCCCTTCGGTCAGTCGTCGTTCGGGTTCCAACCGCAAATTAGTGCGCGAGAGGCACAAAACATGTGCCAACAACCATTCCGCATCCGTCTGCGGTTCGGGCACGCCCGCCTGCTGCAGCAGCGCCGTCACTCGCGCCAGCGCTTCTGCCACCGTCATTCCACACCATCACCCTTGTGTCGCCTGGGCTATTTGCGGCAACGCCCAAGGGCGCCGATAAACGGGCGCCAACAAGCGGTTGGCGTCTTCGTCGTTAACGACGCGCTCCGCCGCGTCGTCCCAAGCGACCCGCCGCCCGACCTCAAAGGCGATGGCGCCCAAACTGATAGCGAGTTGAATCCAGTAGTGGTAGCCGAAATGGCACGACGGCTGCCGGCGCGTTTTGATGCCGTCCAGCCACTCGCGGGTGTGCCCTGGCGACGGCGGAATGGACGGCTCAGGCAACTTCGTCGGGTCAAGACGGTCGCCTTCGGGGATGAGTTTAAAAGTGCTGTAGGTGGCAGCCAGCGTCCCGTTGGTGCCGTGAAAGGCGATGCCCAACCGCCGTCCCGTCCCTTTCCCCTCATGCAACTCAAAGCCGTAACTGCATGCTTCCGAGTGCGACCAAGTCAACACCACATCGCCGAAGTCGTAAACGGCTTCCAAAGTGTCGGGCACATCGGAGATGTCTTGCAAAGCGAACTTGCCACCGACTGCCGTGACCGATTTAGGCGCTTTCAGCGCCAACGCCCAAAAGGCTAAATCTAAGGTGTGCGGTCCCATGTTGTGCAGCAGCCCACACCCAGCGTAATCGCGGAAATAGTAGTGATTGCCGAACACGGCAGGGTTGAACGGGCGCCATTTTGCCGGACCGCACCACATGTCCCAATCCAACTCAGCGGGCGGTGCACTATCTGGAGGGTTACCGACACCCTGCGGGGCGACATTTTGCATGACGAACACCCGCACGCGGGTGATTTTGCCCAACATACCCGACCGCACGATTTCCACGACCCGCCGAAAGTTTTGTCCCGCATGAATTTGCGTCCCGATTTGTGTCACCCGCCGATGCCGCTCCGCCGCTTGCACCATCGCTTTGGCTTCGGCGACGGTCAAGCACATCGGCTTTTCGCAATAGACATCTTTGCCCGCTTGGCACGCGGAGATGCTGATGAGCGCGTGCCAATGGGGTGGGGTCGCAACGACGACGGCATCTACATCCTTACGGTCTAACACCCGCCGAAAATCCGTCACGCCGACCGCTTTACCGTCCGTTACGGCAACGGCGCGTTCAACGCGCTCCCGATGGACATCACAAACCGCGACGATGTTCACATCGGGGAACTGCTGGAACTCGCGGAGCAGCGCCGTGCCCCGTCCGCCGACACCGATGAAACCCAACCCGATGCGCTCGTTGGCTGGCGCTTTGCCGTCCTGCCCAAAGCCTTTCGTCACCAGCAAAGTGGTGCCCAAGCCGGCAGCGCCTTGCAAAAACCGCCGACGACCCGCCTTCATCGCCCGTCACCTCCCGACAAAAAGTTGCCTCACTCAATCACGACGACCTCGTTGGTCGGGAAAAAGAAGTGGACGAGCAGTAGCAAAAACAGGATGAAAGTGTTGCCTAACACCATGCCGAACATGAAAGGCTTGAAAAAGTGCCACAGCCGAATGCCCCCGAACCACATGACCAACGCCTTCGCCAGCCAACCCAAAAAGATGCTGAACCCGTAGCGGTCACCGAACCACGAAACGGCGTTGCTGGCGGCGTAACCGAGCGGATGAAACGGCCACCAGAGAAACTGCCACCGCAACCAAGTCAGCGCCATCGTGACCGCTGCACCCGCTAACAGGTGGATGTAATGCGCCGTCGGCATCCGCAAATCCTGCGCCAATTGGTTGAGCATCGTCGTCGCCATGCTGCGCGGATAACCCCGCGTCCACCAACCCATCTTGGGCACGGCGGTCGTGTAGATAATGTGCAAGCAAGTCGGATGGCAAGTCAGCACCGAAAGGAACATAGACGCCCACATCAACCCGAACACCTGCCGTTGGCTCAACCCGCTCATTTGGGCGATTTTAAAGCCCTGCAACGCTTGCGCCGTCACATCCGTCGCCGAGTCGCTGATTTTAGAGCCGATCATGTTCATCGCGACGATGTTGGGCGTTCCGATCACATCCCGCCCAAAGGCTCGCATGAAGAAGTTGGTAATGGGGATGGGTGTCCAAAAGACGAACAAACCCGCTTCAGCGACCATTCGCGTCAGGACGATGCGCCAGATAAAATGCACCGCAAACAACAAAACCGCCCACAGCAGTGCCAACCGCGCCCCGATTACCGACCACACGATAACGCCACCGACACTGACCAGCAGCAAGAGCAACAGCGCACGCGGTGGGAGCGGTTCGCCGTCAACGCCGTTTTCGCCCCGCACTGCCCGTCGGAAAAGGTCGCGGAAATAATGGCGGGCGATATAGGCGTGCATGACGAATAAAGCGAACAAGCCGCCGATGCTTTGCTGCTCCAGCGGCTGCTGGTGGTCGCTTAACCCCATCGCCGACCGCACGACCATTTGTAACCGCCGCGCCACCCAGAAAAACCAAAAACTGAAGCCGACATCGCTGGCGACGAAGTAGGTGACGCCGATCATGTCAAAGTAAAGGTTGAACGGCATGAAGTTGAGCACATCCCACGGACGGCTTTGAAACAATGCGCCCCAGTTGGGGTAGATGTTGACTGTCGGGAAAGTCGGGTAGTAAATTTGCAACGCCCGCATCGTGTAGATGACGGTCGGGATGAGGAAGCCAAACCAAAACAGCGGGTTACGCGCCGCCGCGCTCAAGCGCCGTTCGTCGGCGACTTCCACAGGGATTTGCGCCAACGGGAAGGTCAGTTTTTCGTTGTCTGCCCACTGCCGTCGCAAAATCGCCGCGATAACGATGTGCGCCGTAAACAGCAAAACGAAAAACACGGTCCAAACCGCCAACGGCACGACCCACGCCTGCCACGGCACCCGCGCCCCTTCAGGCATCCCTTCCATCACCCAAGTGATAACGCCGCTGCGGGGGTCTTTCGCCGGGACGAGCCAATCGGGAATGTAGGGCAGCCAGTTGATGTCGTATTGCAGCAACTCAGGCATGTTGCGGACGCTGGCGAAATAAATCGGGGCGACTAAACCCAAGTAAAGGTAGTTGGCATACTGCTGCCCCGGTAGCCCGGTCATGACGAGGATGATGCAGTAAATGCCGACCAACTCCGCGCGGGTCAGCAGCGGTTTTCCGAAAAGCCACCGCCATAACCCGTTCAGCACCGCCAAGATGAGGACGGGAAAAAGAGCGCAGCGAGGCAGGTGCCCGGTCCCGATGAGGTCGTAACGCAAAAAGGCAGAAAAACAGCCCGCTACCGTAATGCCGATGACGAGGGCAAACCCCACCACGATTGCCCTTTTACTGACCCGCTCCACGCCTACTTGTGGGCGCTGCGCTACCAACACCCTCCATGCCTGCGCCATCGCCGTTCAGTCACCTTCCTTGTGCCTTTACAAAGTTTATCGGTCATGAGGGAAAAGGCAACGCGCAAACCCTTCTGCTCCCTACCCGCCTGACCCCACTGAACATGCCCTCCAAAGGGCACTTGCGCCGCCACCTGCGCCGTGAGTTTGGGCGCGACCTTTGGTGACAAAATAATGGTGGCTACAGGTGTCAGCGGGCATAACAAAATTTTGTGACGAGGCGTCGCTGTTAAAGATGGCACGGTAGGAGGCGGCTTGGAATGCAGGAGTTTCGGCTCTGGGTGCATCAGCTTTTTCTCATGCCGTCTAGTGAACATTGGCAACCGCCTGTTGATGTCTGCGAAGACGCTGACGCTTTCCATATCGTCGTGGAAGTGGCGGGCATGAACGAGCAAGACATTGAGGTGGTGTATCAACCCGAAGGCTTTTTGGTGGTGCGGGGCACGCGCCGCCCACCTTTAAGCGGGAGTATGCGATGCTTTGTCTTGGAGATTGCCTACGGTAACTTTGAGCGGCGCATCCCGCTGCCTTCGGACATTGACCCTGATGGCATCACCGCCTCCTACAAATCGGGGATGCTCCACATCCGCATCCCGAAAATGAAGACGGCGCACATCCTTTCTGTGCGACTTTGACGAAGGGCGAGGTGAAGGTGCCAAATGCTGGCGGCAGAGATGCAGCACCAACTCCCCCCTGAATTGCCCGTCGTTGCGCTGCGGGATCTCGTCATCTTTCCCTTCATGGTGGCGCCGCTGGAGGTCGGGCGCCCTAAAAGCGTGCGGGCAGTAGATGCCGTCGCCGGCGACCTGCGGATGTTTTTGGTCGTCATGCAAAAGGACAAGGACATCCAAGACCCGCGCCCCCCTGAGGACCTTTACGCTATCGGGACTTTGGTGACCATCTTGCGCATGATGCGCACGCCCGAAGGACGCATCCAATTGGTGCTGCGGGGCTTATCTCGTGCCCGCATTGATGAATGGACGCAAGCCGAACCTTACCTCAAAGCCCGCTACTCGTTGGTGGACGAAAGGGTAGAGATGACGATTGAAGTGCAAGCGTTGGTCAACAGCGTGTTGCAACTGTTTCAACGCATGGTGCAACTGTCGCCTCACCTGCCCGATGAAGCCTACGCGGTCGCCGCAGCCGCCGAAACGCCCGCTCAACTGGCGGACATCGTAGTGACTGCGTTGAACCTCTCCGCGCAAGAGCGCCAGCGTTTTTTGGAGATGACCGACCCCGTTCAACGCCTGCGGGAACTTATCCCGTTGCTCTCGCGGGAAGTGCAAGTCTTGGAGTTGACCCAGAAGATCCAAGAGCAAGCCCGCCAAGAGTTGGACAAAGCCCAGCGGGAGTTCATCCTGCGCCAGCAGCTGCGCGAAATCCAGAAAGAGTTGGGCGAAACGCCCGAAGCCGAACTGGAAGAGTTGCGCCAAAAAATTGAGGAAGCGGGCATGCCCGACGAAGTCAAAGAAGTGGCGCTGCGGGAGTTGGACCGGCTGTCCAAGATGCACCCGGCTGCCGCCGAATACATCGTCAGCCGCACCTACATTGATTGGCTCATCAACTTGCCTTGGAACAAAGTGACCGAGGACAACTTGGACATCGACCACGCCAAGCGCGTGTTAGACGAAGACCACTATGACCTTGACGATGTGAAGGAGCGGCTGCTGGAATTTTTGGCGGTGCGCAAACTCAAACAGGACACCAAGGGACCGATTTTGTGCTTCGTCGGACCGCCTGGGGTCGGCAAGACCAGTTTGGGGCAAAGCATCGCCCGCGCGCTGGGACGCAAATTTGTCCGAATCAGTTTGGGCGGTGTGCGGGACGAAGCGGAAATTCGCGGGCACCGACGCACTTATGTCGGCGCCCTGCCCGGACGCATCATTCAAGGCTTGCGCCAAGCGGGCACGAAAAACCCTGTCTTCATGCTGGACGAAGTGGACAAACTGGGCTTTGACTTTCGGGGCGACCCCGCCGCCGCGCTGTTGGAAGTCCTTGACCCTGAACAAAACCACAGCTTCACAGACCACTACTTGGATGTGCCCTTTGACCTGTCGCAAGTCCTCTTCATTTGCACCGCCAACATCACCGACACCGTTCCGCCTGCACTCCTTGACCGCATGGAAGTCATTCGCTTGCCCGGCTACAGCCACGAGGAGAAATTGCAAATCGCCAAGCGCTACCTCATCCCGCGCAACTTGCAAGAACACGGGCTCTCCGTTGAGCAGGTGGAGTTCACCGATGAAGCGCTCTCGCTCATCATCAAACAATACACCCGTGAAGCAGGGGTGCGCAACCTGAACCGCGAGATCGCCAATATCTGCCGCAAAGTCGCCCGCCGCGTGGCAGAAGGCAAGGCGGAAAAGGTTACCGTCACGCCCGACAAGGTGGCAGAGTTTCTCGGACCGCCCAAGTTTCTGGAAGACTTCGCTGAACGCCAACCGCGCGTCGGCGTCGCCAACGGCTTGGCTTGGACGCCTTATGGCGGTTCGGTGCTGGTCGTGGAGACGACCAAGATGCCCGGCAAAGGCAACCTCATCCTCACGGGGCACTTAGGCGAAATCATGAAGGAGTCGGCGCAAGCCGCCCTCAGTTATGTCCGCTCCCGCTCCGACCAATTGGGCGTTCCTGAGGACTTTTTCAGCAAGCATGACATCCACATCCATGTGCCCGCCGGCGCCATCCCCAAGGACGGACCGTCCGCAGGTATCACGATGGCGACGGCGTTGGCGAGTTTGGCGACCGGGCGCCCTGTCCGTGCAGAGGTCGCGATGACCGGCGAAATCACTTTGACGGGGCGCGTGTTGCCTGTCGGTGGCATCAAAGAAAAAGTGTTGGCCGCAAAGGAAGCGGGCATCACTGAAATCGTCTTGCCTGCCCAAAACGCAAAGGACCTAGTGGAAGTGCCTGAGCATATCCGCAATGCCTTGCGCTTCCATTTCGTGGAAAACATGGACGAAGTGTTGGAATTGGCGTTACTGCCGGCTCCTGAATCTGTTGCCGTCGCTTCGTCGCTGTAGGCGGCACATCAGCGTGGGGGCGGAGGGCAATTGCTCCGCCCTCACACCCTATCACTGGCACCGCGAGTAACCGCAGAACAAACACAACTCACACCCACCCGAATGGATAAGGGGCTCCCCGCAGTTGGGGCACAAATCACCTGAATAGCGCGCCCCGTTGGCTTGCAAGATCTGAGGCAACTCCTCCCGAATGGACGAAAGGGGTGGCGTGGCTAGCTCTGTCTCATTGTTGTCCGCCAACGCCTGCAACAACGCTTCCGTCAGGGACGAACCTTTCGGCGAGTTTTCGCCCTTCAGGAACATCTCTAACGCTTTGGCGACGGCATCGGGCACCGAGAACACAATCGTCCCGTTTTCCTGCCGCGTCGCCGAACTGCTTTTGATCCCTGAAAGCTGGTCTACGATGGCATCGGGAGAAACGCCCGCTCGCAGCGCCAACGAAATCAGCCGTCCAATCGCTTCTGTGAACGCCATCGCCGACGACCCCGACTTGCCCAACCGCACGAAGACCTCTTGCGGTCCTTCCTCATCGGCATTGACCGTCACATAGACATTGCCCATCTCCGTCCGCAATTTGTAAGTCTTACCGACCATGACCATCGGGCGAGGCTTGGGCATCAACCCTCCCCGCTTTTGGTGGGCGAACTCTTCCGTGATGAGCACCCCTTCTCGGCTTCCCTCGCGGTAAACGGTGATGCCTTTGCACCCCAATTTCCACGCCAAAAAGTAAATGCGTTCCACCTCTTGCGTCGTGATGTCGTGGGGCAGGTTAACCGTGCTGCTTATGCTCTGGTCAATGTGCGACTGGATAACGGCTTGCATGCGCACCCGCATCTCAGGGGCGATCTGATGGGCAGTGACGAAAAAGTCAGGCAACTCCCGCTCATCGTCAACGCCGAACTTTTGCATGTAGCGCCGCACGCACGGGTGAAAAACCTTAAATTCGCCCTTGCTCAGCGATTCGCTGCGACGAATGTAGGAAAGGGCAAAGATGGGTTCAATCCCGCTGGTCACGCCTGCCATCGCCGCGCCTGAACCGACGGGTGGGACGGTCAGCACGCACACATTGCGCACGCCGTGCTTGCGGATGCGCTCTTGCAACTCACGAGGCAACCGCTCGCGAATAAAGCCCATTTGCAAGTGCTTTTGGGGGTCAAAGAGCGGGAACGGTCCGCGCTCAATCGCAAGGTTGACGCTTTCATCGTAAGCCCAACACTTGATTTTGCGAAACAGTTCGTCCACGAACTCAAGGGCGTCGTCGGTGTCGTATTTGAGCCGCAATTGCGCCAACATGTCACCTAAACCCGTAAAGCCGACGCCGATGCGCCGCTCCGCCGCACACCGCTCCTTTTGCTGCGGCAACGGCAATCGGTCACCTTGCACGGCATAGGTAATCACATTGTCCAAAAACCGAACGGCATAACGCACCGCCTTCTCTAAGTGCTCCCAATCCACCCGCGCTGCGTCCGTGAATTCGTCCAGCACGAAAGCACTCAGGTTGATGTTGCCCAAATTGCAGTTGCCGTAAGCCGGCAAGGGCTCCTCGCCACACGGGTTCGTCGAGATAACTTCCATGCCGTTGTATTCGCTGGTGCTGTAGCGCTTGATGGTAGACCAGAATAGGCAACCAGGTTCAGCGCTTGCCCACGCGTTGCGGATGAGTTTGTCCCACACTTCGCGGGCATCAACGACGCGGCGGATAGAAAAGTACTCGCCGTCAAACCGCAGCTCAAATTTGCCGTTGCGCTGCACCGCTTCCATTAACTCGTCGCTGACGCGGACGGAAATATTGGCGTAACGCACCCGACGCCGTTCAGGGTCGTTTTTGATGTCAATGAACGCCAGCACATCGGGATGGTTATCGGCGATCGTGATCATCAACGCCCCGCGCCGACCGTGTTGCCCGATCGTGCCTGTCACCAGCGAGTAAAGTTCCATGAACGAGACGGCACCCGTTGAAGTGCGGGCGGCGTTGCGGACGGGAGAGCCTGCAGGGCGCAACACGGAAATGTCAATGCCCACACCGCCCCCCTGCGAGTAAGTGAGCGCCATCTCTTTGGCGCACTCAAAGATGGCTTCCAGCGAATCGTCCTTAATGGGGATGACGAAGCAGTTGAAAGGCGTGACTTTACGGGGATTGCCGACGGCGTGCATGATGCGCCCACCAGGAACGAACCGAAAGTCGCTCAGTAGCCAGAGAAACTTTTCCCGCCATTCCCGTCGCTTTTCGTCCGTCTCTTCCATCTCCGCCAATCCGCTGGCGATGCGCTCCCACATCGCTTCAGGCGTGAACTCCATCGGCGTTCCGTCCAAATCCACGAGGGCGTATTTTTCAAAGAACACCCGCGCCCGCAGTTCGTCCCCACCAAACCATTCTAGCGTCACCTTCGGTAAGTCCCGCACACTCGTCACCGGAAAAGCCACCTCCTTGCCATCATGGGCTCACCACCAAGATATGGGAAAGCCTGCGCGTCGGCGACAAAAGGTAGCGACTTTTTCGCCGCACCCGTCTCATGTCGGTGCCAATTAAACCGCAATATCTTGTGGTCTTCTTGGTTTTCTGCCACAACATCTCGTGGCAGCGCTATTATGCCCGGCGGACAGGGGGATGTCAACGGCAGGTTTAACCGATTTTGCCGAAACTTTTCGGCAAGATGCACCGCTCCTGCTCGCCCCTCCACCGTTAGACACATCAGAATGCCCCCGACGATTTCGCCCGTTTGCTGACCTGCTGAGCCGTTTGTCATCGCAGCAGTTCGTCGCCGTAGCGCTTCAGGTTGTCCAAAACAAACTTGGCTTTGCGGTAGACTTGGTTTTCGCTGTAACTGGAGCAGACGAACACGCTGTCTTGGTCGGTCGGTTTGCCGAACTTGACCGTGATGGTGCGTCCGCCTTTGAGTTTAACTTCCGCTTCCAGTTGGGGTTTATCCAAACCGTGTTCAGGTGCGGGTTTTTCAGCGACCCACTTATCCGCGCGCAGGCTCTCCAACTCAAACAAGATGCTGTCCACTGTGCTCCAGTTTGCGCTTTGGCGTTTGGGCTCGACGAGTTCCCAGTTGCGTTCGCCGCGCTTGACCAACCGCACCCGTTTCTTGTCCCAACGCAAAGCGATCTCTTCGGCGTCGTCCCGCTTGAACTTGACGACCTGCAAATCCCGCAAATCGTCGGGCGATTTCTTTAAGTCGTTGAGCAAACCGGCGCGGACTTTGTAGACTGTGTCGCCCTCGCTGGTGCGCAGGTAACCTGCGTTGCCCTTGACACTCAGCCAAACGGTTTTGGGCTGCTTGCGCCCTTTCTCCCAGAGGCGCAATGCCAGTTGCGGTCTGTCCAAACCGAACTGAGCAAGGTTTTGCGGGTTGTCAAAGAACCCTTCGGCTTGTGCGCCGTCCAGCGCCCAAAGGATGTCGTCCACCCGCCATGTGTCCGCGGGCACTTTGATGGGGCTGAAAAGATGCCAGCGGATTTCGTCGTCGCCCGCTTTCAACTTGCGGACATCAATTTCTGTGCCGTCGTAGCGCAGCGTGACCCGTTCTACGGCGTCCTTTTTGAACGCCAGAACGCGTTTGGAACGCAAATCGTTGGCGGTCTTGCGGATGTCCTTCAGGTCAAGATCGTCTACCAACACGACGGCAGGGAAGCGGGTCGTGCGGGCGTAGTAGCGGGACGGTTGCGTCTCATGCTTTTTGCCGACGGTCACGGTCAACGGTTGCGTCCGCCCTTTGAGCCACACCTGCACCTGCAGACCGGGTTTGTCCAGTTGGTAGCTGACGAGTTGCGTTTCCTTCGGGCGCTCCACGATGAACTGGCGGGCTTGCAAGTTGGACAGTTTGTCCAACAGCGTCGTGACGGCGGTTGTGTCGGCAGGCGTTCGGATGGGCTCGCTCAGCCGCCATTCGTCTTTGCCCTTTCGCTCGCAAACGATTTGCTTGTCAGGATAAACGAGCGCAATTTTCGTTACTTTGCTGCGGTCAAAGACGAGCAACCGTTTGTCCCGCAAATCGTCGGGCGTTTTGTTGGCGTCATCCAAGAGCCAACTCGTCAGCACGACCGGTTTACGCCAGCCTTCCACGATGGCGTAAGCGCCCATGTTGTCGGGCGTTTTGTTGCCAAACTCAATGCGATACTGGCGCCCTCGACGGTCGTAAACGGTTAGGACCACTGGCGGGTTTGCCAAGCCATACTCAGGTTTCTTTGCTTCCAGTTCCAATTCGGCTTTCAGGTTTTTGAAGCGGTTAAGGAGGGTTTCAACGGTCGTTGTGTCAGCGGGTGCTCGGACCGGTTTCGTTAGCCACCAACCCTTGCCTTTGCGTTCCAGCACGACTTCTTTGGGCAATTGTTGGCGCTGCACTCGTATCTTCACGATGTCCTCGGGGTTCAAATTGAGCACGACTGTCCCTTGCACGACCTCGCCTCGCTCCCTCAGCAGCACATAAGCAAGCAGCACCGCGAAGGCGATCGCCCAAAGTGCTGCGCCCTTCAACCGCATCGGCATCACCTCACATTGTGCGTTAGGTATGTGAGCGTTCGGATTAAAAGCCCAATTGATCCGCATCGCCTGTTCCATGCGCTCCAGAGCGTCAGTGGGGAGCTGCCCCAACCGCTGTAGCAAACGGGGCTTATCGCAAACGCGGTTTGACAGCACAAGGCGATAGGGACGGTGTGCAACCCGCACGCAACCGTTCGGTTCCCGCTGCTTTGTTGAATTTTCACGCCTCGGAGGGCGCGTCTTTTGACGCGCCGCTTTTCTCTCTTTTCGGCGGCTCAGAGAGCCGCCCTCCGAAGGAACCCTCGCATCTCGGAGGGCGCGTCTTTTGACGCGCCGCTTTTCTCTCTTTTCGGCGGCTCAGAGAGCCGCCCTCCGAAGGAACCTTATTATTCACCACAGCGGGTCTCCACGGATTTTAACTCCGCCGCGTCCACCAAGCGATTAAGCCACTGACCAAAATTGCCAGCGGTAGGACGATGACGCTCCAGACAAAAGTGAAGACCGTTTGCTGACGGGACAGAAAGAGCGTCTGGGGTGGTTCGTCTTTGGGCGGGATATCAATGAGCACATCCTCCTCCGCCAACCAATGAATGCAGTTTGCGGCGAACGCTCCGTTGAGTAGGTTGCGCACGAAGCGGTTGGTGCAAAAGTCGGAATCCGCCAAAACGACCGCACGCATCTTCTTTTTGTCCGTCCCGTTTTTTTCAACGGCAGCGGCAAGGACGAAGGGACCACCCGTTTCGTTCGGCTCTTTGCGGACGACGCCTTGGAAGTTAAGCTCCTGCCAACTGGCGGCGCTCGTCTCAATCAGTTCGGTCAGCGTGATGCCCGACGGCACATTTGTTTTGCGCTTCAAGGGGCGTGCCGTGATGAACAGGACGGCTTCCTGCCGCGCCCGTTGGAAGGGGCGCGTGATGTCGTGGAAGCGAAAACTGAAGGCGAAAATGGCAGCCGCATCTTGCAGGATGTTGTTGGCGGGTTCCACGACCGTGCCCTTGAGCGCTTCCAAGCCCCACGCGTCCAGCCAATCCTGGAAACTCGGTGCAGGGTCAGGCTCCAGCATCAACAGCAAGCGCCCGCCTTTGTCCAAGAAAGCCTTAACGGCTTGTTTTTCCTGAGGGAACAGCTCCCGTTGCGCCCCCGCGATGACGAGCACATCGCAGTCTTTGGGAACGCTTTTTTCCGTCAGCAATTTAAGCGGTTTGATTTGGTAGTTGAGTGCTTCCAATCCCCGCTTCAAGTCGCTGTAGCCTTCGGGGTCAAAACTGTCGGGGTCGTGCTCGCCGTGCCCCTGCAGGAAGTAAACCGTCGGCTTTTTGTCCTTCGTGACCTTGATGAGGGCGCCCGTGAACTCCTTTTCGCTCCCAAAACTCACCCGCTCTTTTCTGCCGTCCGCTTCAAACACCGTCACGCCTGCACCCGTCACCTCATACTGGCGCGCCAAGGCAGGCTCTTGGCGCGGGTCTACGACGCGGACTTTGATTTTGGGGTTGGCGGCTTCGTAGCGTTTGAGCAAATCGCGCACCCGCACAAACTCTTGCGATGTGGCGTCGTAAAAAGCGACGACATTGACTTCCTTGTTGATTCCCCGGACAACTTTCAAGGTTTGGGGCGACAGAGTGTTGCGTTTCGTTTTCGTCCAGTCCCAACTGGTGTTGTGACGGTCGGCGATGTAAACGACGAGCGCGACGACGCCCAACATAAAAAGGCTGCTAAGCACCGCGTTGGCGCCCATGCGCCCCCGTTGGCTAATCAAGTAACGCAAGACCGCCTCAAAGTGAAGGGCAATCAACCCGACCCACAACGCAACCCCGATTGCCCATGCGGCTATCCACGCCCATTTTCTGTCGGGCTGCGCAAAGTAAAGGCTGAAGCCAATCAGCAAGGCGACAAAGCCCATCATCCCGATGACTAACGCGTTGGCTTTCGTCAATTCCCGTAAGCGCTTCATCATTGCACATCACCCCTTCGCATCGGCAAGTCGCCAAGTCCCCAAAAGGCAGTGCCAATTCCACTCAGCGTAGGCTGCAGTCACCGCCATCGCCGGCTGCTGAGCACTTGCACGGAAAGGTAAAGGAAAGCGAATGTTACCGATAGGAAGAAGAGCGCGTCTTTGCTTTGGACAAGCCCTGCCGTGAAGTCCTGGTAACGGTAATAGAGCGAGACCTTACGGCAAATCTCCGCCAAAGTGCCTGTCCCCTCCGTCGGCCAAGTGATGACATAGGCAAGGAGCAAGGTGCCGAAAGTCCCGAAGGCAGCGATGATTTGGTTGTCGGTCAGCGACGACCAAAAGACACCGACAGCGATAGCCGCCGCACCAAACAGCAGCAGACCGATGTAAGCCGTCCAGTAGGGTCCTAAGTCAACCGTTCCGCCCGAAAAGCGATAGACGAGGTAAGGCACGTAGAGCGTCAGCCCCAGCGCGACGACGAGCCAAAAGTAAGCGCCTAAAAACTTGCCCAGCACCACCTGCCAGTCCGTCACGGGGGAAGTGAGCAACAGTTCCAGTGTGCCCAAGCGGCGCTCCTCAGCGAGCAACCGCATCGTCACCATGGGCAAAACGATAAACAGGATGACCGCCATGTTCCAAAACAGGTAGCGCATATCGGAAGTTTGCCCCAGCCGCACGATGGCGAAAAAGAAGAACCCCGCCCACACCGTGAAAAACGCCAGCGTCACATAAGCGACCCACGAACTGAACAGGCTGCGGACCTCCCGCAACGCAATGGTGAGCGTGACCGCCAGCCACTCACCGACGCGGGCGACCGTTTCCTTGGGCTTCACAGCGACCAAAACTTTTGCCGTCGCTTGCGCCATTGTCTCTCCGCCCCCTTTGCCGCAACAGGTTTTCGCTTCTCGCACCAAGACGACAATCTCAAAGACATCGTCCCACCAGATTTGGGGCGAGTCTCCAATGTCGCTTCGTAAACTTCGCCCGCCTTTGCAAGTTTGAACCCGCAGTCCTACGACCGCGTCTTCGCTCCCCAAGGTTCAAGCAAATCGGTTGCGGTCTCAGGTCAAGGCGCCTCAGGCACCTACTCGCGGGTCACCAAGTTGACAAAGATGTCCTCAAGGGTCATTTCCTCGCGGCGCAGTTCCAACAGTCCCCAACCGTTTCGGACGACGAATTCGGCGACTTGCTCGCGGATGTCGCGCCCTGCGGGCGCTTCAAGGGCAAACAGGTTATCGCCGACATGCTCCACCCGCATGACGCCCTCCAATTGTCCCAGCGCGCTGAGCGGTTGAGACGGGGGGCGTGCCAATCGCACCAAAACCCGTTCCGATTGACGCAACCGGCGTGACAGCCCTTCGGGCGTATCCTCAGCGACGATGCGTCCCTTGTGGATGATGAGCACCCGCTCGCAGGTCATGGAGACTTCGGGCAGAATATGGGTGCTTAGGATGATGGTGCGTTCGCCTGCCATGCTCTTGATGAGTTGGCGCACTTCCCGCACCTGCACGGGATCAAGCCCGATCGTCGGCTCGTCCAAGATGAGCACTTGCGGGTCATGGACAATGGCTTGGGCGATGCCGACGCGTTGGCGGTAACCTTTGGACAGGTGCCCGACAATGCGGTCGGCGACCTCTGTCAAACCGCATCGTGCCATCACATAATCCACACGGTCGCGCAAGCGCTTACGGGGAACGCCCCGAACGCGCGCCATGTAGCCCAAATATTCGCGGACGCGCATCTCACTGTAAAGCGGAACCGTTTCGGGCAAATAGCCTGTAATGCGACGGACTTCCAGCGCGTTCTCAACAGCGTCATAGCCGCCGACTTTAACTGTCCCAGCGGTCGGGCTTATGTAGCCTGTCAAAATGCGCATCGTGGTGGTCTTACCGGCGCCGTTGGGACCAAGGAACCCCAAGATTTCGCCTTTGCGGACGTCAAAAGTCACATTGTCCAACGCTCGGACTTCCCCGTAGAATTTGGTCAATCCGCTGACCTCAATCACGATGCGTCGCCCTCCGCATAACTGCAGCGATGACAGCGTGAAGCGAGTTTCCGATGGCGTCAAAATTTTAGCGCGCTGTGCCCCTCGCTTTGAGGGCAAAGGGCAATCGCCCTTAGGCAACGGGCGGTGAAAGGGGCGAAGGAAGATGCGCCAAGAAGTGGTGTTGGAACGGTTGACCCGCCGCGAGGTGCGCCAACGGTTGGAAAGTGGCGCCTTGCAAGCCGCTGTCATCGCCGTCGGCAGTATAGAGCAACATTTGGAGCATTTGCCCCTTTGCCACGACATCCAAAGCGCTTTTTGGGTCGCCGAGCAAGCCGCGTTGTCCCTTTTCCCGCGCGTTATCGTCACCGTGCCCGTTAGCATCGGCATTAGCGAACATTGGATGTGGGCGAAAGGCACCTTGACGGCGAAACCCGGCAGTTGGTTGGCGGTGGTGTTTGATGCAGTTGATTCCCTGTTTCGGCACGGCATTCGCCATGTCCTCATCCTTAACGGGCACGCGGGGAATGTCGCACCCGTGCAAGGTGTGTTGCGACAATGGCGACTTTACTTTGCCCGCCAATACCCTGGCAGCAACCTGCAGTTTGCCAGTTATTGGGACTTCATCCCGCGCGAGATTGCCGACCAAGTGCTGCAGACGAAGCGATTGCCAGGACACGCCCAAGAGTTTGAGACGGCGATTGCCCTGCACGCTTTTCCCGACCTCGTTCGTCACGACGCCATCGCTGACCAAGATGACCCCGAACCCCGCTTGGCGACATCTGAGCAAGGGCGGCAACTGGCGGAAATCGTCATCAGCAAATTGGTGGCGTTTCTGTCGGACATGATGGACGGCACAATAAAGATGCCCGTTGATTAACCGAGCGCCTTTTTCAGGCAGGTGAACGCGCTGATGTTTGGCATCGGCACAAGCGAACTGTTGGTCATCTTTTTGCTGGCGCTGCTGCTGTTTGGCCCGCAGAAGTTGCCCGAAATCGCCCGAATGGTCGGGCGGGCGACGCGGGAAGCCCGTCGGGCTTGGGAGGAATTGCAACGGCAATTAATGAGCGACGATGACGCTGCCAATCGGTGGCGCTGATGCGCTCACGCCGCTTGCTGTTGGCGAACGAGAGCGACGATTTTTTCGGCGGCTTCTCGCATCGTTGCGGCTGGGATGAGCGATGTGCCCTCCAGCAATTTGCGTCCTTCCTCTTCTCGCGTGCCTGTCAGGCGCACGACGATGGGCACGGACACTTCCATGCCTTCCAAGGCTTGTAAGATACCCCGCGCCACTTCGTCGCACCGCGTGATGCCGCCAAAGATGTTGATGAGCACGCCTTTCACCTGCGGGTCGCTGAGGATGAGGCGCAAACCGTTGCGCACGATGTCGGCTCTGGCACCACCGCCGATGTCCAGAAAGTTGGCGGGCGCTGCGCCTGCCCGCTGAACGACATCCAAAGTCGTCATCGTCAGTCCTGCCCCGTTGCCGATGATACCGACTTCCCCTTGCAAACGCACATACGCCAGCCCCAACTGGCGCGCTTGGGCTTCAAAGGGGTCCTCTTCGGTCGTCTCGCGCCACGCCGCAATTTCCGTCTGCCGATACAAACTGTTGTCGTCAATGAGCAACTTCGCGTCGGCAGCAATTAATCGCCCATCGTCTGTGACGACCAACGGGTTGATTTCCGCCAGCGTCGCGTCGCAGTCCACAAAGAGGCGATAAAGCGCGTTAGATGTGCTGACGAAAGAGCGAACGATTTGCGGGTCAAAGCGGGCGGTTTTGGCTAGCTGGCGCAATTGAAAATCCCGCACGCCTAACAGCGGGTCAATCGCACAGCGAGCGATGGCTTCAGGGTGGCGTTCAGCGACTTCTTCAATGTCCACACCGCCCATCGCCGACGCCATCATGACGGCGCGTTTACGGCTGCGGTCAATGATGATGCCCAAGTAGTATTCGTGGGCGATGGACAGGGCTTCTTCCACCAACACGGTTTTAACGGGCAAGCCTTTGATGGTCATGTTGAGGATGTGGGCAGCGGCTTGTTCGGCGTCGTCAGGGGTTGAAGCGACTTTGATGCCGCCGGCTTTGCCCCGCCCGCCGACAAGGACTTGTGCCTTGACCGCGACAGGTTTGCCCAAGCGTTGCGCGACGGCTTTAGCGTCTTGTGGTGTGTGAGCGATTTCACCGCGCGGAATAGGGATGCCGTAACGGGCAAACAGCATCTTAGATTGATACTCGTGCAATTTCATCGCAACGGTCCACCTCCGTGAAAAATGTTGGCGTGATATGCTTTTGTTGTCAGCGACGGAACCGCAACAAGGAGAGGCGCTGCAATGGCGGTGGACAACTTCCCCTATTAGGAGGCGGTTTCTTGCCTACTTTCTAGCACGCTTGGGTCAGCGCCTACTTTCACCCGACGAAATTTTTGAGGCTGCCGGAAATGAGCAAGGTGTGCCGATGGCGTTTGTCGTCGGTGCATCGGCTGGTTGGACTGACGGCGTGTTTGGAAGCGTTGTGGTCGCTTGTTTTGCGAATGCCGCAGCGGTTTTTGGCAACGGTCGTTGCGCGTTTTCGCTTTGCCGCTGCTTGCAGCGGAGCGAGGCGCTGCGGCTGAGCGCCCTGCCGCGAACACAGCCGAGACCTTGAAGGTAGCGGCAGCGCGCCTTAACATTCTTTGCGGAGGTGAGCAAAATGGCGGAGTTTTACAACTTGACAGACATCGCGCGTATGTTGGGTGTATCGTTGCCGACAGTGCGGCGATGGGTGCAGGAGGGCAAACTGAAGGCGCTGCACCCTCAAGGGACACGGCTGTATCGCATCCCTGAAGCGGCTTTGCGTGAATTCTTGGGCGAAGAGTGGTTCAATCAACTGGTGGAGGACCGCCAACTACCAAAAGAACGGGGAAGGCAGCGCCGCTCAAGACGCAGTTAACACCACCTCGTAGGACATGATGAGGTGAAGCGACATGTTGCCAAGCAGCCTGCAACAGTTATTGGGAAAGCACTTCCTGCGCTGGCAGGAACAGGCACAGAAGATGGCGGAACGGCTGCAGACTATGCGCTTGGAAGGGCAAGCCGGCGGGGGACAGGTACGCGCGATCGTGACAGGGACAGGCGAACTGTTGGAGATACACATTGACCCGCAACTGTTGATGCCCGAAAATCACGACCTTTTAGAAGACTTGATCGTCGTTGCCGTCCGAGACGCGGTGCGCCAAGCCGAGGAAACGCAACGGCAACAGTTCCAAGAGATGCTGGGCCAACTGCCGCTGGGCGGACTTTTCGGTTTAGGCAGGTGACCTTGACATGCGGGGTGATTTTCCGTCATCCCTCAAGGAATTACTGCGCGAACTGGAGCGCCTTCCAGGCATCGGACCCAAAAGCGCTGGACGGATCGTCATGTTCCTGCTTCACCACCGTGAGGAGATGGACCGTTTGGTGCGGGCGTTGCAATCTGTGCGGGATAACTTGCGGTTGTGTCGGCGCTGCTTCAATTTTTCGGAGAGCGATTTGTGTGCCATTTGTCAAGATGAAGACCGCGACCCCTCGGTCCTGTGCGTCGTGGAAGACCCGATGGATATTGCGGTCATTGAGGGCACGGGCTTTCGCGGGCGCTACCATGTCTTGCACGGCGTCATCGCTCCGACGGAAGGCATCGGTCCCGATGACTTGCGCATCGCCGAGTTGGTGCAGCGTGTGCGGACAGACAATATCACGGAGGTCATCCTCGCCCTCAGCCCGACGACTGAAGGAGAAGCGACGACGACCTACCTCGCCAAACTGCTTAAGCCGATGGGTGTGAAAGTCACCCAGTTGGCGATGGGGTTGCCTGTCGGTGGGGCGCTGGACTATGCGGATCCCCTGACCGTTTTGCGGGCGTTGGAGGCGCGCCGCGAGGTCTGAACGACCCTTTTTTGCCGGTTTACCCGCAAAAGGCAGGAGTTTTCCCGCTTGACAGGTGACGCAGGGCGTCTATAATTCACGCCTCGGTGGTAGGTGTCCCGGCGACAACCGTCGGGCAATTCCCGCCTGCCCGCAGTGGCAGTGGACGACGGTGCAGAGTGCCGCCAGCCGATGGCGGCGAAGGGCTAAAGCAACTTGCTGCGACGCCGATTGTCCAAAAAGGACGGTTCACTGCCTACTGCGTCAAGGAGGCGATGGGTCGTGGACAGTAATGGCGGTCCGAGTATGTGGCGCAGGTTGTTCCGCTACCTGCGCCCTTATTGGCACTGGGCGTTGCTGAGCCTGGTGCTGACGCTGGTGGTCACCGCGTTGGGTTTGCTGCCGCCGAAGTTAATGCAGTTGTTGCTGGACAAAGCCATTCCCCGCAAGGACCTCTCCCTCTTATGGCACCTGTGTGGGTTACTGCTGGGCGTTTACCTCGCCAGCGCCCTTATTTCCTTCGCCCGCACTTACCTCATGTCGTGGTTGGGGCAAAAAGTGCTTTACGACATGCGGTCGGAACTCTATCAGCATTTGCAGCGCCTCTCCCTTAGTTTCTACGACAACCACCGCACGGGACAACTGATGTCGCGTATCACGGGCGATGTCGGGATGTTGGAGGGCTTCCTCATTCACAGCATTCCGCAGTTCTTCGTGGACTTGTTGACGCTGTTGGGCATCGGCTTCGTGCTTTTCCAGACGGACATCAAACTGGCGCTTATCGCGTTAGCCCCCAGCCCTTTGCTGTTTCTGATGACGGTTAAGTACAAAGACTTCGTGCTGCCTGTCTACCGTCGCCTGCGGTATGTGTGGGGCGATTTGACCTCGTTCCTATCCGACACGCTGGGCGGTATTCGGGTCGTTAAAGTCTTCAACCAAGAAGAACACGAAGTCGGTCGGTTCCGCCACAAAAACCTGCGGATCCTGCAAACCAGCCTCAAAGGGGTGTTGATTTGGTCAACCTTCTTTCCCGCAATGGGGCTGGTTAGCAGCGTCAGTTTGGTCGCTGTGTGGTTGGTCGGTGGCAAAGAGGTCATGGAAGGCACCCTTAGTTTGGGCGTGCTGACGATGTTCACGCTTTACTTGCAGCGGTTCTACATGCCCGTTCAAAACCTCGCCCAACTCAACGATGTCATTCAACGCACGAAAGCGTCGGCGGAACGGGTCTTTGAAATCCTAGACACGCAACCCGATATCGTCAATGCCCCTGACGCCGTCGTCCCTCAAACGGTGCGCGGGCACTTGCGGTTGAAGGGTGTGCGATTTGCTTACCCCGGCAACAGCGAACCGGTGTTGAGAGGCATTGATTTGGAAATCCGTCCCGGCGAAATGATCGGGATCGTCGGGCGCAGCGGCGCCGGCAAAAGCACCCTCGCAGCGTTAATCCCACGCTTTTATGACCCGACGGAAGGCAGCATTGAACTGGACGGGATTGACCTGCGCAAGGTAGACCTGCAGGCGTTGCGCGCCCATATCGGGATGGTGTTGCAAGAGCCTTACCTCTTCCACGGCACCATCAAGGACAACATCGCCTACGGGAAGCCTGATGCGGACATGCTGGACATCATCCGCGCGGCAAAAGCCGCCAACGCCCACCAGTTCATCATGGAATTTCCCGACGCTTACGATGCCTATGTCGGCGAGCGGGGCACGAAGTTGTCGGGCGGACAGCGCCAGCGCATCTCCATCGCACGGGCACTCTTGCGTGACCCGAAAATCCTCATCTTGGACGAAGCGACCTCCGCTGTGGACAGCGAAAGCGAATACGCCATCCAGCAAGCGTTGGAGCGCCTACTGCAAGGGCGCACGACGATTGCGATTGCCCACCGTCTCTCCACCCTGCGCAAAGCCGATAAACTCGTCGTGCTGGAAAACGGCGAAATCGTGGAGCAGGGCACTCACGAAGAGTTGATGGCGAAAGAAGACGGCATTTACCGGCGGCTGGTGGAAATCCAAATGCGTATGAGTGAAACCCTGAACTTCGCCCCGATAACCCCGCCCAAAGACACCAAACGCAACGGAGATGGGCACGAGCAAACTCCTGTGCCTGAAATGACAAGGGGGAACGGCCGCCATGCTGCGCTCGTGGGAAGCCGAACCTGACATAGAAGTGCGCGTTTTGCCGCCCGACGATGTGCGGTTCTTTAAGTTGCCCGATGGACGAATCGCTTTGGTGTGGGGCGACCAAACGATCGTCGTCGGCAAAATCTTGCGTACCCTGCCCATCACCGACCCATGGCGCTACTTAATTGTCTACGACGCAGAGGGCAACGAAATCGGAATCATCACGGACATCGCCGAACTAGACCCCACCTCACAAGCCGTCGTGCGCGAGGAGTTAGAACGGCGCTATCACATGCCCAAGGTCCTTAAGGTGCTGAGTGTGGAACGGTTGCCACAAACTGGGCACACCCGTTGGCGGGTGGAGACGGACGAAGGTGCCAAGGAGTTCGTCGTCCCCGGCAGCGAGCACATCTACACCTCGCGCTATCCGCGCATCTTCCTGATAGACGACCAAGGCAACCGCTACGAAATTCCAAACTTTGAGCGCCTAGACCCTCGCAGCCGCCGCATCGCCGCGCCGTTCATTTGAACAAAAAACGGGCGGCTGTGCCGTGTTGAACAACGGATTTGGTCGGAGAGCGGCTCTCCTGAGCCGCCGAAAAATGACATGCCATACAAAACATAACGGCGCGTCGGGAGACGCGCCCTTTGAGGCATTGCCGAAGGAAAATTCAACAGAGCGGGGCGGCTGCCATCTCAGACCAACCGCCCCGTTTGTCACCTTCCACTTACATGGCATTAACCGCCAGGGAGGGTGTTGTTGATGGTGTTGAAGGTATTCGCGACCTTGCGCCCCAAAATCGTCAGAGCGGCGATGACCACCAGCGCGATCAACGCCACTAACAAGCCATACTCCACGAGCGTTTGCCCCTCGTCCTCTACCAACAACTTGCGCAGCAACATCACCGATCACCTCCGAGTAAAGTCCTGCCCCTTATCGGGGTGCTTAACTTTAATTATACCACGACAGGCGCATCGGCGTCAACGGCTCAACGCCTGCCCTGACCCCTTCCTTATGGGGGAGGACGGCATATGTGCTATCGGCAAGTTGTCCCTTTTGCCTTTAGCCGACGATGTGATCGGAGTAAAAAGTGCGTTCGTCGGGCACAGCGTTACAATCGCGATCGGGCAAACGACTCCGGTCAGGTGAGCGGACATGCCAGAGCAAGTGGTGTTCATCAACACAGAGCCTTTCTGGTTCTACGACTACGGACCGACGCACCCGCTCAAGATGTGGCGGCTCCGGCTGACCCAAGAGTTGCAGCGGCTCTACGGGCTGCTGGACTTAAACGGGGTGCATCTCGTTGAACCCCGGATGGCGACGAGTGAAGAGGTGACCGTCTTTCACGAGCCTGACTACTTGGCGGCGTTGCGGCTCGCCGATGAAGGGATTTGGTTTTCGGACCTGTCGCGCTACGGGTTGGGCACACCCGATTGCCCTGTCATACCCGGCGTCTACACGATGTCCATGTTGGTCGCAGGGGCGTCGGCGCAGGCAGCGGAAGCCGTCGCCGGCGGTCACACCACCATCGCCTTCAACATGGCGGGAGGGCTGCACCACGCGATGCCGTCTTACGCGTGGGGCTTTTGTTACATCAACGACCCCGTCGTCGCTATTCACAAGTTGTTGAGCAAATTTGAGCGGGTCGCTTATGTGGACATTGACGCCCATCACGGCGACGGCGTGCAGGTAGCCTTCTACCGCGATCCCCGCGTCCTGACCGTCAGCCTACACGAAAACGGGCGTTACCTGTTTCCGGGCACAGGCTTTGAGACAGAGATGGGGGAAAGCGAAGGCTACGGGTTCGCCCTCAATGTGCCCTTTTTGCCCCGCGCAGGCGACGATGTGTATCTGCGGGTGTTGGACGAAGTGGTGCTACCGGCGCTGGACGCTTTCCGCCCCCAAGCCCTTGTGACTCAATTGGGCGCCGACGCACTGCACGACGACCCCATCACCCACTGGAACTTGACGACCTATAGTTACCTGCGGGCCCTGCATGCCTTCCGAGGGTCGGGGCTGCCTTGGGTGGCGTTAGGGGGTGGTGGTTACAACATCGCCAATGTGTGCCGCGCATGGACATTGGTGCTGGCAGTGATGGTCGGGCAGGACATCCCAGACCATGTGCCTGACGAGTGGCGGTCAATCGCGCAGCCTTACGGCGTCTTGTTGCACCGGCTCCGCGACGCTCAACCCACCACATCGCCGCCGACCGTGCAGGCGGATACAGAGCGAGTGGTCAAGTGGCTGAAAAGTCACCACCCGCTTTTGGCGCGTTAGGGTCACGCCAGCCGGCGCGGACAAAGGGACTCGGCGCACTCCCGAAACCGGTCTAACACTTGCGACCGCGTCGCCGTTCCGGTCACGCCGACCTGCTGAACCGTGATGGACGCCACCAAATTGCCGACGGTCGCGGCTTCAACGGGGTGCGCTCCAAGGCAGAGCGCAGGCACCAACCCGCCTGTCACACTGTCGCCGGCGCCCGTGATGTCAATCTCGCCCGTCACGGGCACGGCTGGCACATGCCAAACACCGCCTGTCGCTGCAACGATGATGCCCTGTTCGCCCGCCGTGACGAACACGGGCTTGCCCGTGCGGTCAAACAGCCTTTGAGCGAACGCCGTCGCTTGCTCTAGCGAAACTTCTTCGGGACGGGCTCCCAAGACCGCTTGCGCCGCTTCAAAGCGGTTGGGCTTGACGACAAAGTGGGTGAACTCGCCGATACGCACGCGCGAATCGGCGTAAAAGAGGGGTCGTGGACGAGTGGCTGCCCAACTAACGAGCATCGCCCGCACGCGATCGGTGATGACGCCCCAGTTGCGCTCCGGCACTTGGTCGGCGACGATCACGGCGTCCACCTCAGGCAGCAAGCGTTCCAACGCCGCAAGGATGTCATTTTGCAAATCCTCGGGCAGGGGTTGGCGGGGACGAATGTCCAAGCGGTTGAGTTCGTGGATGCGCCCATCGTGTTCACGCATCATCGGTTTGGTGTAAGTCGGCGTCAGCAAATCCGAGCGCACGAAAAGGTAAGTCGTGTCCACGCCCCATCGGGCTAAGCCGCGCCGTAGTTCGTAACCTTCGCCGTCATCGCCTGTAAACCCGACGGCGTAAACCCTGCCGACTTCCAGCGCTTTCAAGTTGGCGGCAACGGTGCCTGCCGCTCCCGGGTAGCACCGCACCCGCACGACTTGGTAGGCTTCCAACCCCGTTTCCAGCGACACCTCGCTCAACTGCCGATCGCAGTCCAAATATTTGTCCAGAAAGAAGTCGCCGACGAGCGCGATGCGCACCTGCGGGAAACCGTCCAGCAGTTCTGCTAAGCGCGATTCCGTGAGCGTCATCCTTTTTCACCCCCGCCCAAGGGTGCGGCGCCCTCGTTGCGGAGCCGTCACCGTCGCTTTTGTCCAAGGGCGACGGCGAGGATGAGCAACGCGCCCGTCAGGATGGCTTGCTGCTCCGTTCCGATTTGCGCCATGTCCAAGCCCCGCCGCAAGGTGCATAGCAACAACAGCGCCAACAGCGTGCCGGTCAGCGAACCTTCGCCGCCCGTCAGCGGCGTGCCGCCTAACAAGACAGCGGTGATGACATCCAGTTCAGCGCCTAAGTAGGCGTCGGCTTTTGCCGTGTTAAATCGGGCGACATAGAGCACGCCTGCTAACGCTGCGAACAGCCCGCTGGCGACATACAGCCCCAATTTGGTCGCTTCAACGGGCACCCCTGAAAAGCGCGCTGCTTCCTCGCCGGCGCCGACGGCGTAAATGTGTCGCCCCCACACCGTCTGGTGGAGCACAAACCAAGTCAGCGCTGCCAGCGTGAGCAACAACGGCAGTTGGACAGGCACGATGCCCAACCATTGGTCTTGCCCGATCGCCAAAAAGGCGCGGGGAAACCCACTCACCTTTCCGCCCCCTGTCACGCCCATTGCCAACCCACGAAAGAGCGCCATCGTCGCCAGCGTGACGATGATGGGCGGCAACCGCAGGTAAGCGATGCAGGCGCCGTTGACTGCTCCCATCAACGCCCCGCCCAGCAACGCCAGCGGCACGCCGATGGTGAGGGGGACACCAGCGCGGTAACTCCAGCCGACAATGACTGTCGCCATCGCCAAAACGGACGCCACAGAAAGGTCAATGCCGCCAGCGATCAGCAACGCTGTCATCGGCAGCGCCATGACGGCAACTTCAGTGAACTGGCGGGTCATTTCCAACAAGTTGGTCGGACGCACAAACTCCGGCGTCCGTATGCCAAAGGCGCTGATCGCTACCAGCCAAATAAGCAAAAGGAGTGCCCATCGCGCCATCGCACCTTGTTCCCCCTTATCCGAGCACGCGTGCCACCATTGTAAGGCGAACGCGCAAAAGTTTCTATGAACGGATGGGGGGACGAAGATGCGCACTAACCGCGTGCGGGCGCTGTTGCAACAGGGCAAAGCGACACTGGGTTGCTGGCTGAGCCTCGGTTCACCCGCCATCGCCGCCATCATGGGGCGGGTCGGTTTTGATTGGGTCGTCGTGGACACGGAACACGGCGCGTTGGGCTATGACGCCACGCTGCTGGCAGTGCACGAACTGTTGGCGACGGAGACCGTGCCCGTCGTGCGGGTCGCATGGAACGATGTCGCCCTGATCAAGCGGGCGCTGGACACGGGCGCGTTGGGCATCTTGGTGCCGATGGTGATGAACGCGGATGAAGCCAAACGGGCGGTGGACGCCGCCAAATTTCCGCCGCAAGGCGCCCGCAGCGTCGGCGGTTTCCTGGCACAACTGTGGCACGGCGATGACTACTTCGTCGCTGCCAACGACCACATCCTCGTCGCCGTGCAAGTGGAGCATCACGAGGCTGTGCGGCAAGTGCGGGAAATTTGCCGCGTGGACGGCGTGGATGTCGTGTTCGTCGGTCCAAATGATTTGGCGGCGTCGCTGGGGTTGACAGGCACGCCGTTCCGCGATAACTCCCGTTGGCAAGCCGCTGTGCAAGCGGTCGTGGACGCCGCCAACGAATTCGGCAAAGCCGCCGGCATCCAAACGGCATCGGCGGACGAAGCGCGCCAACGGTTCGCGCAAGGTTTTCGGTTCGTCGCCGTTTCGTCCGATGCGCGGTTGCTGCACCAAACCTTGCAGCAAACGGTCGCAACGGTGCGTTCGGCGATGGACCAATAGGGCAGGAGGCGTTGACGGTAAAGTTGCGGAGCGTTCGTGCATCGGCGAGAGCCGTGACGAAAGGGCGGGCAAAAAGGCGACACGCAAAGCGGAGCAAAAACCGGCTCGCTAACGACAAGAGACGGCGCCCCAACGAGCGCGTAGGGGATGAATGTCGCCACAACGCCGACGGATGACATCGGGCGGTTGCGTCCAAAGACGATAGGTTGAGCGCACGGCACCAGCACGCCATAAAACCTGCCGCACGATAAAGATTTGTGCGGGCAAGGTAGCAACGGCGTGGGAAAGGAGATAGCAAACACCGATGACGCAGTTCGTGCGGTTGCTGCGCTACTTGAAGCCTTATCGGTGGCAGATTGCCGTCGGGTTGTTGTGCCTGCTGTTGGCGACGCCCGCGCAACTGTTTCACCCGCTTGTCTGGAAGTTCATCGTGGACGAGGTGATCGTTCGCCGCGAGGTCGGTTTGCTCCTCCCCGCCTTGCTGGTCATGGTCGCTGTGCACCTTGTCGGCGCAGGGTTGTCAGCGCTGCGGACTTATCTTTTGGGCGTCGTCGGGCAGCGCTTTGTCTACGACTTGCGCAACGAACTCTACCGCAAACTGCAAAGCCACTCGCTCCGCTTCTTCCATGAGCGGCGCAGCGGCGATTTGATCGCCCGCGTCATCGGCGATGTGGACACGCTGCAGGAAATCGCCATCAACGGCGTGGATAACATCATCGCCAACGCCTTGCAATTTGTCGGTGTGGCAGGCATCGTCGTTGCACTCAACTGGAAAGTTGGGACGCTGACTTTGCTGCCGATGTTGGGCGTGGCGGCGATGGTGTGGTTGTTCAACGCCCGCATTCGTGGGCTATATCGGCGCATCCGCGACCGGCTGGGTGATGTCTCGGCGAAATTGCAGGAAAACTTGCTGGGCATGTTAGTCATCAAAGCCTTTGCCCGCGAACTTTACGAACTGCAGCGGTTTGAGCAGGAAAACCGCCGCTACTTGGACGAAAGCATCAAAGGCGTCATCGCCCGCACCGTTTACTTCCCCGCCGTTTTCACCGTCGGCTTTTTCTCCAGCGTCGTGATGATCGGCGTCGGGGCGCTGTTCGTTTTGCGGGGTGAATTCACCATCGGCGGGTTGGTCGCCTATCGGGGCTATTGGTGGCAGTTGTTTTCGCCCGTCTTTTCGCTGGCGCAAATCAACGAGATGGTGCAGCGGGCAATCGCGTCGGCGTCCCGCGTCTTTGAGATTTTGGACGCACCGCTGGAAATCACCGATGCGCCTGACGCCGTCGCCCTGACCGAAGTGCGTGGGCACATCGTTTTTGACCGTGTGACTTTCGCCTACGACGACAAAAATGTCGTCCTACGCGATGTCAGTTTTGAGGTGTTGCCGGGGCAAAAGGTCGGCATCGTCGGTCCATCGGGGGCGGGCAAGAGCACGATTTTAGCGTTGCTGTTGCGCCTGTATGAGCCGCAGCAAGGGCGCATTTTACTGGACGGCTACGACCTACGGCAAGTCACGCAGGAGAGTTTGCGCCGCCATTGCGCCATCGTCACGCAAGAGCCCTTTTTGTTCAACGACACGGTGCGCAACAACATCCGCTATGGGCGCTTGGACGCGACCGACGACGAACTCGTGGCGGCAGCGAAATTGGCAAACGCCCACGAGTTCATTGAGGAGTTGCCCAACGGCTACGACACTGTCGTCGGTGAGCGGGGCGTTCGGCTGTCAGGCGGTCAAAAGCAGCGCCTTTGCATCGCCCGCGCCTTCCTCGCTGACCCCAAAATTTTGCTGCTGGACGAAGCGACAGCCTCTGTGGAACCCGAAAGCGAAGCCGTCATTCAAGCGACTTTGGAGCGGTTGATGGAAGGGCGGACGACCGTTATCGTTTCCCACCGGTTGTCTATGGTGCGCGATTGTGACTTGATTTTGGTCGTGCAGGACGGGCAAATCGTGGAGCGGGGCACGCACGACGCGTTGATGGCGAACGGTGGCTGGTATGCCCGCATGTATCGGCTTCAGATGGGGATGGAAACTTCGCTGAGTTCGTTCCCGCACGAGCAGATGTGACAGAAATCTTGCGTTCTTTGCCCCCTTCGTGGCAAATTTCACGGTGTTCCGCGTGCAACGACACCGTAGGGGGTGAACGGCGTGGCTACGGTGTTGGGCGTTCGGGGGACACAGTTTACGCTAAACCATCAACAGACCTTTCTGCTGGGCGTCAACTATTGTGGCGGTCTCAGTGCACCTGAGGAATTTGTCCGTCGCGATTTGACCGACTTTCAGCAATTTGGCGTCAATTGCGTGCGGATATGGGCAAATTGGCGTGTGTCTCATCTGGATGTCGCAGCACTGGACCGACAAGGCAACCCGCGTGAGCCTTTCTTGTCCAAACTGCAGTGGTTCGTGCGCGAGTGCGACCGACGCGGCTTCATCGTAGGTGTCACCATCGGGCGCGGCAATGCATCGGGTGAACCCCAACTGGCTAACCACGAGGCGCATTTGCGGGCGGTGGCGACTGTGCTGCAGGCACTGGGCGTTTTTGAAAACTGGTATTTGGACATGGCGACGGAACGCAACCTGCGCGATGCGCGGTTCGTCCACATGGACGAGGTGAAAGCGCTGAGAGACGCGGCAAAGGCGCAGGATGCGCGGCGGCTCGTCACGGCATCTCATTCGGGCGATTTGCCGCGAGAGGAAATGACCAAATACCTCTTCAACGGTGGGGTGGATTTCCTCGCTTTTCATCGCCCCTGCACACCGCGCACGGCTGGAAAAACTGCGGAGTGGACGGCTCAATATCGGGAGTGGCTGCGCGCCTTAGATCACGAGATGCCCGTCCTCTATCAGGAATCGCTGCACCGAGGCACAGCGCCGCGCTACGAACCGACGGCTCAGGATTTGCTGCAAGACTTTCAATCCGCCTACACCGCCGGAGCAGCCGGATGGTTCTTTACGCCTCACGAAAAAATTTACCGCCTCTTTGACCTGCGCCAGCAGCGTCTCTGGGATCAGTTGGACGGCGAAGAAAAAGCGTTTTTCCAGCAAGTGTGGGGGGCGATGTGAACGATGGGCGCACGCGTGCTCATCCGTGCCGGCGATGTCACCGCTGAAGCCGTGCTGAATGACAGCGCGACGGCGCGCTGCATCAGCGCCGCGTTGCCGTTGGAAGGCGTAGCGTTACGCTGGGGCGACGAAATTTACTTCAGCGTCCCTGTGGATTGCCCGCCGGACAACCCGCAAGCCGTCGTCAACAAGGGTGATTTGGGTTACTGGGTGCCAGGTAAGGCGATCTGCATCTTTTTCGGACCGACACCCGCCAGCCGATCGCCGGACGAAATTCGTCCCGCCAGCCCCGTCAACATCTTCGGGCACATCGTTGGCGATGCGTCGGTTTTCCAATCGGTCAAAGAAGGTGTGAAGGTGCGAATAGAGCCGTTGTGACAAAGTGTTAGCCAGCCGAGGTGATGCGCGGTTATGAGGACGCGCCGGGGAGACGGTAAACATGCCCTGCAAGAGAGCGTTTCGCTTATCATCGCCGATGATCACCCTTTGTTTTTGCTGGGCTTGCGCACCTTCTTGGAGCAGCACACGAACTATTGCGTCGTCGGCGAAGCCAACAACGCCGACCAGATCCTGCGCTGTGCCCAGCAAATGCCGGCGGATATCGTCATCATGGACTTATCCATCGCCCGTTCTACAGACTTCAAAGTCATCCGGCAACTGCGGACAATCAACCCCAACACCAAGGTGCTGATTTTAACGGGTTACGCCACACCCGAGATGTTGGTTAACAGCATCCGCGCCGGAGCGATCGGTTACCTTTCCAAAGAAAGCGACCCCTCTTTGCTGCTATTGGCGTTGCAGTCCATCCAGCAAGGCAAGCCATGGATCCAACGCGAGTTCACCGAGAGGCTCTTGCAAGCCCTGACGAACCCGGTGCCTGGCTGGCGTCAACTGTCCCCCCGCGAACAGGAAGTGCTGCGCTTGGTCGCACAAGGATTGAGCAACAAAGAGATTGCCCGTCTCCTCCAAATTCGTCCTGGCACGGTGAAAGAACATGTCACCCGCATCTTGCGGAAACTGAACTTGCGCAACCGCACCGAAGCGACCCTTTATGCTTTGCGGGTGCTTGAACTCAGCGACCTAACGCCCCTCACTCCTCCGACACTGCCGACACAGACAGAACCGCTGCGTTGGCACTGACGAAACGGTCGCGGGAACTCAACAAAGCGCACAGCCGTTGCAGTTTGTCGGGCGCCTACGGGAGCGGCTCAGCATTGGGTGGCATGACAGGGTGTCACGGGGAACGGTATGTGTCTTTTGGATGACCCTGATGCCATCATTGTTTGGGCGCTCCCTCATCAAGGAGGTGCGTGGCGATGAGACGGCTTGTTAAGGGCTTATTGCTTTTGGGTGCGGTCGTGGGATTAGGCATCGCGACAGCAGCCCCCAAACAGCAAACCCCGTCCCACCATGATGCAGCGTGCGGCGGTTGCCCCTCAGAATCCAACGCCTCAAGCCCGCTGAGCCTTACCGGTCGGAAAGTATCCAACCACGCTTTTGTCGTGTTAGCGAACGGCAACGGCATCAAAGAGGGGACGCTGGTGACCATCGCGAACTTGCTCAAACGCGATGGCGTGCGCGGATTGGTGCTGGACTTTGTCGGCACCCAGTGCCCTTATTCGCGCCAGCAATTGCAGGGGGTCACCAAAGCCATCGCCTTACAAGACGGCAAAGCCAAGGGCGCGTTGGTCGCGACGGTGTTTGTAGATGCAGATGCCCAAGCAGTGCGTCGCGCACTGAAACAGCGTCCCGTCAACACCTTAGTGCTCTGGGACAAAGGGGGCAAAGTCGCCCGCCAATGGCAAATCAAGGCGACGCCGACGGTCGTCGTCGTTCGCAAAGACGGGCAGGTCATCGCAACTTACACAGGGATGGCACCGCCACATCCCGACATGTATCAACACTTTTTCGCGAGCGTGCTGACAGCGGTCGCGAACGGCAGCCCGCCCCCACCGCACCCCATGATGGGCGTGGGCGGTGGCTGAGGCATGCATTAAGGTCCCCGTGAGGGACTGACCGGTGGCAAACGCGCTGCAACCGTGTCATGCTTGGGGCGTGAGGTGATCTGGCAATGCCGTTCCCCTTCAATGTGTTGTTGGTCATTGTCATCGGGTTCATCCTGATCGCAATCGCCCAAGCCTTCACGCCTCCCCGACAGCGCCCCGCTGTAGAGCCTGTCGGCGATTTGCTCGTCCGTTTGGATGCCCTGCCCCTTCAACATTTCGCTGATTTGATAACTGCGCTGATCGCCCGCATGGGATTGCGCGTAGACCACATCGCGCCCTTGGACGGCGAAGCCGATGGGATCGCGGTCATCGCCCTTCACCCGCGCGAATTGCTCGGCGGCGTTTACGCGATCTATTGCGTACGAGGTGCAGACCAGTTAATCGGTGTGCACCTTGTGCACCGGCTGCGCCATTTTGCTAAAGAGGAAGGGGCGATGAAAGCCATCTTCATCACGACCGGCGGTTTCACCCCTGAAGCCCTCAACGCCACGACGGCGTTGCCCGGTATCCCCATAGAGTTCGTGGACGGGAACCGACTGGAAGATTGGCTGTCCGAGCATTTACCCCAAGAAATCGCCGAACTGCCGCCAGCGCCACCGCGCGGTGACTTGTTGCAGTTCCCCCACACCAATTGAGAGGAGGGTGTGACCGATGGAGGACAAAACGCCTATCGCTGGAGGCGAACTTCAACAGTCCCTGGAAGGGTTAGACGGCTGGGTCATTAGCATCACCAAGCGCTTCCGCTTTGAGAAGTGGAGCGACATCACCCGGTTCATGCAGCACCTCGCCGACACCATCGCTGCTACCAACCACCACCCCGATGTCACGCTGGACACGGGCAGCAAGTCCGTTATCGTCACTGTGACGACTCACAGCGAGCGCACGGTCACCCGCGCTGACTTGGAGTTCGCCCGGCGTTTAAACGAGTTCCGCCCTGGCGAATAAATAGGCGCTTGCAATTGTCCTACAACCAAACATGGGGGTGAGAGGCAGTGGTCACAGATGCCGATGTGCGATTTTTTCGCGACAACGGGTATCTGCCGGCACGCCCGTTTTTGAACGCCGAGGAAGTGGCTGAGTTACGGGAACGCTGCTACGCCCTGATAGAAGGACGAGCGGAAGGGCGCCCCCTTCTCAACCGCGAACTTTATCGCGATGAGCGGGGTTGGGTCGTCATCCAAATCGTCAACGCATGGCAAGCCGACCGCAAGTTTCACCGATTGTTGTTTCACCCCACCTTGGCGGAAGCCATGGCAAAACTGATGGACACGGACATTGTGCGGGTGTGGCACGATCAAATCCAATACAAACCGCCCCAGCGCGGTGGTCCGACCATTTGGCACCAAGACTTCCCATATTGGCCGTCACTGGAGCCGCCCGATTTGGTCAGCGCATGGATCGCGCTGGACGATGCCGATGTGGAAAACGGGTGCATGCATGTCGTCCCCCGCAGCCACCTTTGGGGGGCTTACGCTGGCGGCACCATCGGCAGTGACCCGCAAACTTGGGGACCTGCCTACGACCCCGCGTTTGTGCCGGCAGGAGAACAGGTGGAAGTCGTGCCGTGCCCAGTGCCTGCGGGATGGGTGATGTTCCACCATTGCCTGACCTGGCATGGGACGCCGCCCAACTTGAGCGACCGTCCCCGTCCCGCTATCGCCATCCATTGCATGCCCGGCTACACCCGCTATGCGCCGCGCGGACGCCATGTCTGTGAAGAGCACATCACCGTCGCACCCGGCGAAATCCTAAAGGGCGACCACTTCCCAACCGTATGGGACAACAAGCCCACCACACCCTACTAAAAAGTGCCGCAAACGGCGCGGCAAGAGGGCGACTAAAGGCGCGGCACTTCTACTGGGACGCCGCCTTTATCTGCCGATTCCAACGCCGCCAAAGTCGCCGCCAGCGTTTTAACTGCATCGGCGTAATCGCTGCGGATGAGCGCTTGGTTCTTTGTCCGAACCGCTTCCACGAAGACGACGCTTTCGTAAAAGTGTCCGTTGCGCTGGTGGCGAATTTCCTCCGTGCGATAGGGCTCTATGAATTTAACGCCACTCCATGTGATTTCAGCAATCAGGTCGGGCGTGAGGATGTGCAAGCCCGTCGTGTAGCCCATCTTGAGCAGGCAAGTGTTGGCGATGCACCCGACCGCACCGTTTTGAAACCAAACATTGACGACACCGACATCAGGCACATTCAAATCGGGCACATCATGCAGTGCCCGCAACGCCGTCGCCGCACTGACTTGCACGATCTCGCCGACGAGGTAGCGGGCGAGGTCAAAGATGTGGGTCGTTTGCTCTACGATTTGCCCGCCCGACATCTCCAACCGTCGCCACCAATAGGTGCCTGGCAACCCGCCCATCCAATAGCCCATGACCATGCCGATCGTTTTGCCCCTCAGCCGCTCTTGCGCGATTTCCGTGCCGTCAAAGTAGCGGAAATGGTAACCGACGGCATTGATGACGCCAGATTTCTGGATAGCCTCCCGCACCTCCAGCGCTTTATCCAGCGTGCGGGCGACAGGCTTTTCCACGAACACAGCGACACCCGCTTGGGCGGCGAGGATTTCTTGGTCAGTGTGCGCATTGGGTGGGAGGCAAATGTAAACGGCGTCCAACCGCTCCCGCGCTAGCATCGCCCGATGGTCGGTGTAAGCGACACCCTTGAACTTTTCCGCTGCCGCGTTTGCCCGTCCTTCGTCCACATCGCAGAACGCCACCAACTCTACACCTTCAATGCGGCTGAGGTTGTTCATGTGCAGCGTGGCAATGCCGCCACAACCGATGAAGCCAATTCGCACCGAACGCAACCCAACCCACCTCCGTTTCTCCAGCGTTAAAGCACCGCCTTATTTTGGCACAAGCGCGCCCTGCGGCTTTGTCTGCCTCTTGACGCCCCGCTAGGGCACGGGCTAAAATAACCGCAGCCTTTGTGCAAGGGATTGCACAAAGGCAAACAGGCTGCAGTTTCAAAGGAGGGGTTGCCGATGATGGCATTTAGGCGTCGCCGTCGCCCTGCGTCCATTGCCCCTTGGATGGATCGCAATCACGGCTTCACGCTCATTGAGTTGTTGGTCGTGATTGCGATTATCGCCATCCTGGCGGCGATTCTGTTCCCCGTCTTCAGCCAAGCCCGCGAAAAAGCCCGACAAGCCACCTGCCTCAGCAACATGCGGCAAATCGGTCTCGCCTTCCAACAGTATGCCCAAGACTACGACGAACGCTTCCCGTGGTATTACTCCTACCTTTACGCGATGGGCTTTCAGGCGGTTTATACCCAACCCGACCCTGACTCATGGATAACGATGGGCTATTGGTTCAACCTGCTGCACCCTTACACCCGCAACTGGCAGATATTCATGTGCCCGTCCAAGACAGGGGTGCAAATGACCAGCACGACGCGGCGCCACCCTTTTGCGGGGGCGGAATTGACCCCGTTCAACCGCTATCGGGGTTACGGGTTTAACTGGGGACATGCAGCGGGTTGTCAAGGGGCGACGCGAGCGTTGCCTGAATTCGGTGCGCCAGCGTCCACCATTTTGGTCGGTGACAGCAAACCTAATCCCCCAGGGTGCGCGGGCTGGACCGATCCAGAAACCGGCTGCCCGCAGGGGAGCGACCATGCAGCCTGGCAAGATCTGCAATGCGGGGTCGGTAAGCACCCGACGGGTGGGCTGCTGGACTTGTTCACGACCGCCTGTTTAGAGGCAACGCAATGGCATGTCAGCCGGGTGCACTTGCGGGGTGCGGTAATGACCTTTGCAGACGGGCATGCCAAATGGTACCCTGTGATGTGGGATTGTCGGACAGCGCGCAATGTCAATAACGACCCCGATGCCAGTATCCCCGGCGGTGGACCGCTGTATGACAAGACGCCCGGACGCGAACTGTGGGGGCATTACACAACGCCGCCGACACGCACAGGCGGAAGAGGGGTCGGGTGTCCGTAGCGATGTGCAGTGGGGGCGGTGCATAAGGTGCCGCCCCCATTGAGTGTTAGGAGGTGAAAGACGATGCAACGGGAGGTCCCAATTTGGGTCGCTGTCGTGGCAGCGATTTTGGTCGTGCTCATCGTCGCAGGCATCTATTGGCTGCGCCAGCCCAAGACGCGGGAAGGGGCATCGCCTCCGCCCACTGCGCCGACTTTGAAAGTGGGTCCCGCCCTAAACCCTTCGGCGGGCACAACACCTTCCCAGGCACCCGCACAACCGCCTCGGTGATCGATTCAGGCGCGTCACGCACCCGCCCCCTGTTTTTCAGGCATGATCGGAGGGCGGCTCTCCGAGCCGCCGCAGGAAAAGCGGCGCGTCGGGAGACGCGCCCTCCGAATGTTGAAGGTGCGTTCGGAGGGCGGCTCTCCCGAGCCGCCGAAGGAAAAAGCGGCGCATCAGGAGATGCGCCCTCCGAGTGTTGAAGGTGTGTTCGGAGGGCGGCTCTCTGAGCCGCCGCAGGAAAAGCGGCGCATCAGGAGATGCGCCCTCCGAGTGTTGAGGTGCGTTCGGAGGGCGGCTCTCCGAGCCGCCGCAGGAAAAGCGGCGCATCAGGAGATGCGCCCTCCGAGTGTTGAGGTGCGTTCGGAGGGCGGCTCTCCGAGCCGCCGAAAAGCAAGCGGCGCATCGGGAGATGCGCCCTCCGAATGTTGAAGGTGCGTTCGGAGGGCGGCTCTCCGAGCCGCCGAAAAGCAAGCGGCGCATCGGGAGATGCGCCCTCCGAATGTTGAAGGTGCGTTCGGAGGGCGGCTCTCCGAGCCGCCGAAAAGCAAGCGGCGCATCGGGAGATGCGCCCTCCGAATGTTGAAGGTGCGTTCGGAGGGCGGCTCTCCGAGCCGCCGAAAAGCAAGCGGCGCATCGGGAGATGCGCCCTCCGAATGTTGAAGGTGCGTTCGGAGGAAAACAAGCCCTGCCAAACAACCTCCTGCAAGGTGACCAAACTGTCCGCAATGATTTCCCCGCTTCCGCTACGGTAGGGTGTTCTGAGGGCGGTTCACTCAGGCAGGCGGCTACCAGGTGTGATGACCGTCACAGTAGCCCTGCGGTTGCATAATTGACTTGGTTGCTTGACCCTTTCTGGCAGGAGGTGACACCTACGATGCCGCGCCGGCGTGAGGCGGAAGCCGTAGAAGTCACCGAAGAGGAAGTGCGCGAGGAGGTGCCCCGACGGCGCAAGTCGCTTAAGCGACGGCTGTCCGACTTGATCGTCAGCCTGATCGGTGAAGAAGCCGCCCGCCACCTGATCAACGCTGAAATTGAGGTCTTTAAGGCGGTGCGAGCGATGATTGATGAGCGCATCCGCAGCGCCGAACGGGCGTCGCAGAAATTGCAGGACATTGAAGTTCACTAACGGAGCGGTCACGCCCGATGCACTTGGCAATGGTCACCAGTTGGCGGGTGCCCTGCGGCATCGCTCGCTATACGGAAGAGTTGGTCGGCGCGCTACAGCAACTGCCCAATTGTCAAGTGACGGTGCTGCCTGCAGGTCCGCAAGTGTGGCAGGCAGACGGGCGCAAAGTGGGTTGGTGGTGGGAGCGGTCTTATTGGTGTGAGGTCGCCCGCTACGCGAACGATGCCGATCTTGTGCATGTGCAGTTTGCCCCCCATTTCTTCGGTGGCTTCCGTCCCTTGCGTAATCTACTGCCTTTTTTCCTGTCTCGGTTGCGTCGCCCTACCGTTGTCACGGTTCACGAGGTGGATGTGACGGGACATTCGTTTCAAGGGGCTTTTAAACGATGGATGCAAAGGCGTTGGTGGCGCGCCTGTCTCGTGCGCCGGCTTATCGCCACGACTCACTTCGTCGCTGAACAGCTGCGGCGGCTGGGCTACGAGGCGGTGACCGTCATCCCGATGTGGGTGCCAGCGCTTCCCCATCGTCCATCAACCCAAGCGGCTAAAGAGCGATTGGGGGTCACGGACAAATTTGTGTTGGTGGCGTTCGGATTTATCGGAGCGCGGCGCAATTACGAAATGCTCCTTGAAGCCCTACCCCAGTTGCCCAAAGACACACTGCTGGTGCTGGCAGGTGGTCCGCACCCGTTAGACCGTTCGGGTTATTACGCCCGATTGATGCAACGCCTTTCTGAGCACCCCCTACGGCAACGGGTGTTCGTCACGGGCTACTTACCTGACGAGGCAGTTGACGAGTGGTTGGCGGCGGCTGATGTCGTTCTCGCGCCGTTTCAACAACTGAGCGGCTCTGCGTCGGTGATGCGAGCACTGGCTCATGAAAAACCCATCATCGCTTCCGATCTACCACCACTGCGAGAATTGGCGGAAGCGTCCGGAGCACTTTTACTGGTGCCCAATGACCCCACGGCGTGGGTGGCAGCCATTGAACGGTTGCGAACCGATGCCGAAGAAAAGCGGCGATTGATGGATGCTGCCCGGTCATTCGCACGGCGCCAAACCGTTGTGCATGTCGCGCAGCGTCACTGGCTCGTTTACGCTGATATTTTAACCGAGCAGGGTCACCGCTCACGCCAGTAGCGGACGATGAACTGGACAGGTTGAACGGCTGCCTCCGAACCAAGCGTTTCGCTGACGGTTAGCGCCTCGTTGACAGTTGGTGCCTCGGCAGACGGTGCGGTTGCAGGTTGGCGTTGCACGACAGCCTCTATGAGATGCACGACCTTGCGGTTACCGATGACACCGACGGCGCGGATGCGAAAGACAGCGCTTTTGACCGTCACGCGGCTGACAAGTTGGCGTAACTCCGATTGTGTCAGCGACGGAATGTTCAGCAATTCCCCGACGCTCTGGAACTCGCCATGTTGCTCGCGATAGGCGACGATATCCTCGGCGGCGGCAGGGTTTTCAGGTAACAGCGACGCTAACACTTCCGCCGGCGCCGTATTGAGGTTAATCACCCCATACTGCAGCGGTGCCTCGTCGGTACCCAGCCGTTCCCACACGGCGATGAGTTTTTCACGGGGCAGCACGGCAAGCAGGTCTAACGGCGATTGAATGCGGCGTCGTTGTCCCTGCCCGCCCGATTGCCCACCGGGGCGTCCCCCTTGCTGTGGCGTTTGCATCGGTGACGGTCGTTGCGCTGGTGTGCCGCTGGGTGCATTGCCGGACGCTGGCGGAGGGACCATCGTCTCTGACGGCACACCGCGTGAGGGGCTGGCGCCCATCGGGCGTTGCAGCGGGCGCGGTTGACCGCTGGGCGGTTGAGGGCGCTGCCCGCTACCCAACGGTTGTCCTGACGGCGGTAGAAATTGTCCAGATGGCGATTGAGGCGTCAGCGGTTGGTTTGACGGCGGTGTGCCACCGAACGGGCGCTGTTGCCCGCCACCGTCCCGAAAACGCAAGATGGCGTCAATTTCACTGGGTGTTAAGACATCGCCTAACGCTGATTGCAACTGTTCACGGGTGGCGGTGTTGATGTTGACGCGGGGTTGACCGCGCTCGTCCACATTGGGTGCTGCGGAAAATGTCGTGACCAAGTCGGTCAGCGGCGGCGTGCCCCGTTGCGGATCGCCGTAAAACAGGTCGCGGGTCATGCCCTTGACCAACAGCAACTCGTAAGGGCTATCAAAAGGCGCGTTTTTGGCGCGGTAAGGCTGCGGTAGCGACAGGTAGTAGTCGCTTTCCGCCCCCATTGGGTTGGGGGTATCGTCGCTGTCCCGCCAGTCTAAGATGCTGTCCGCCAACTCCTCGGCGAGGGCGCTATCACCCGTCAATTGCGTAAAGAACGCGACGAGTGTCGTGCGGTCGGCGGTGTTGAGGTTCAACTTGCCCGTTTCGTCCACGACCCGCACGAAGAATTGCCCGTCGGCAAAGTTCAACTGCGCGTCACGGGACCGCAACTCTGTCGCCCAAACATCCGTAGCCCCATCCACGCCGATGCCGTCTTGCATCAACTGTTGCAACGCGTAGTGCAAACCTGCTTGGGCAAGGTAGCGCGCCCGCACGCGATCGGCGAAATCGCTGGCGATGTTGACTTCGCTGCGGACAGTGAACGCCAAACCCGCTGCCAACAAAGTCAGCAGCACCAGCAACCCCAACACTAAAATGAGGGCAAACCCGCGCCGCACGGTCATCGTAGCCCCCCTCCGCTCTGCCCCGTTTGCCCCGACGGTCGTTGCCCACTGAAAGACAGCGAAACTGGCGGAACATTCGGTGACGCAGACGACACACCACCTGAAAGGGCAGCGGATGTCCCACCGCCGGAGCGCTGACGGCTTCCTTGCACCGAAGGGTCTGGGTAAGACCGCACGCGCAGGGCGACCGTTGTGGTGAACCACTCCACGCGTTCCACCAGACTTTGATCGCGGGGCAAACGGGCAAAAAATTCATCGCACGGGACAGGTGCGATACCGAGGGTGACGGACACAAGGGCAGGCAGCATATCGGTGCGTTCCCAAGTCCCCAGCCATTCGCCTGTATCTGGGTCGTAGAATTGGAAGTCAAGGGCGACGACGCGTTCGGAGAGGACTTCGCGGGGCACTTGCTCAGGTTGGGTTTCTTCGGGCAATAAGCCGGGCAAGGTGCCGACGGAACGCACTAACCCTTGTTCAGGCGTTTGCGGGTCTGTGTCCACGAAGTAGGCAACTTCTATCAATTCGCCCTGCGGCACATTCCCCTGACGAGGGTCGCCCCGTGCCGTCGTAAACCGCAAGGTGTCTTCCTCCAGCCCCCATTGCAAATCGGGCGTGTCTTCGTGATAAAAGGTGAGAATCGTCGTCGGGGATGCTGTTGCATTGACAAGCCCGGTAGGTTCATCCGCGGTGTTGAGAGGCACGGGCAACGGAATGACGCTGGCGAGTTCATCGCTGATCCGCTGTAAAATGGTGCGGGCGAGTTGGTTCGTTTCGCTGGATTCATCGACGCGGTCGCGAGCGTCAGTGATCGTTCGCGCCAACCCACCAATTGCCAAACCGAAAAACACGAGCAACACAAGGACGACGAGGAGTTCCACGAGCGTGAAACCGTGCCGGCGAGAGACGACGACGCTCACGGTGTTCCCCCTCCCGCTGCGTTGGGGACATTGCCGTTCGTCGCAGGAGGTGTGGGCGGAGGCACGGTCAGCGCAACAGGCGACTGGAGAGTGTCCAGTTGCACGCTCTGCGGCTGATTGCCTTCTCGCCACTCCACGACGACGCTGACCTGCAACAACGGCGCCGGCGTCACAGCGGAATCCGTCGGGAGCGCCTGCACTTGAGCGCTCCAGCGAAATTGAGGGTAACGGTCCCCGAAATCGCCTTCCAAGTTGCCCGGTTGGAGATCGGGTTGCGCCAATAACTCTTCCATCTTTTGCTGCGCCAACATAGCGGCTTGCGTGCGGTTGCGAGCGAGGCGCGCGTTACGGGCACTTTGCCCGACTAGTTCCAAGATGGCGACGATACCGATGCTCAAGATGACAAAAGCGACGACCAACTCCACGAGCGTGAAACCGGCTGACGGGTTCGTCCGCATCCCTCATCGCCTCGCTGCGTCCGCTGGCAGTGCGGTGACGACTTGAACGGTGCCCGTTAATGGGGTGACCTCCAATGTCACGGATTCGGTTTGCCCCTGCAAAACAAGCCGCACTCCTGACGCGCTTCCGTCGGGATAGAAAGCGATCAAGTTAACTTCTTCGCCGGTCGTCAAGTCTTCCAAGGCGGCGACGGTCACCCCGTCGGGCAACTGGCGCTCCTGCCCCATCGGGGAAGGGTCGGGAGCAAAAGCATCGGGGTCTAAGGGTTCCAACTGCTCACCCGCTATTGCCCGCCAATCCTCATCGGTGAGTTCCACATCGGACACTTGGTGTGTGCCTGACGAGGGCATGGTATCTAAAACCGCGTTCCGTTGACTCTGCACGACCTCAGCGGGGACCAACACGCGCAAGCGGTTGTTGGAACGATCCACCGACACAAGGACAGGGCGCCCTAACGAAAGGGCTTTGGCACGGGCGTAGCGCAGCAACGCCACCGTCTGCTGCGCGGCTGTTCGTATTTGCGCACCGCGTGTGGCACCGACAAATAGCGGCACAGCGACCAATGCCAGCAACACCAAAAGGGTCATCGCGACGGTCAATTCCAGTAGCGTAAACCCGACGCGATGTCGCAGGTTAATCGGGACGCACATCATCATCCGTGTTCGGTTGCCCATCCTTGCCAACGGAAAACAACACATAGTTTTCACCGTCGCTCTCGTATTGATAGGGGTTGCCCCACGGATCCAATGGCACTTGCCGCTGCTTGAGATAGGGACCGTTCCATTTCGCTGGCACTGGCGGCGTCGTGGGTGGTGCGATCAGCGCTTCCAAACCTTGCTCGGTCGTCGGGTAACTGCCTGTATCGGCTTTGTAAAGGTCCAAGGCGGTTTCCATGGTCTTGATGTCCATGAGCGCTTTAGTGCGCCGTCCGTCCTCAATACGGCGAATGACGATGGTCGTGGCAATAGACGCCAGCAACACCAAAATGACCATAACCACGACCAACTCAATGAGCGTTAGGGCTTTTCGCCGACGACGCTGTTGCGACGACATGGTAAAGCCACCTCCGGTCAAAGTTGCCTATTCGTTTTGGACGCACCAAAGCCCCTGCTGTCACCGCACGAGAGCGTTCAATTGAAACACTGCCATGAGCAGTGAGATGACGACGAAACCGACGACTGTGCCCAAGAGCAAAATAAGCGCAGGTTCTAACAACGCCACCAAGGCTTTGAGGGCGCTATCTACCTCTAAATCCAGCGTGTCGGCGACAGTCGTCAGGGCTTGAGGCAAACTGCCGGTCTCCTCGCCGACGGCGACGAGGCGGGTGAGCAAAGGCGGGAAAACGCCGCTGCGGCGCAAATGGTCGGCGAGTCGTTCCCCTTCGCGGACGCGTTGGCGCATTTCGTCCAACGCTTGTGCCAGCACCTCATTGCTGACGACTTCCCGCACAACCCCCAACGCTTCCAGCACGGGCACCCCACCCATCAGCAACACGGACAACGCCCGCGCCATGCGCCCGACCGCCGACTTTAGATGCAATCGCCCGAACAGGGGCAGACGCAACTTCCACAGATCTGTGACCCACCGCCCTCGCACCGTGCGCCGCGCTGTGCGGTAGAGATAAACGGTAGCGAGAACGGCGAGGGCTACCAGCCACCACCAACGCGCGAGGGCACCTGAAACCGTGAGCAAAATTTGCGTCGGCAACGGCAACGATTGCCCCATCTCAGCGAACAACGCCGCATAACGCGGGACAAGGAAAATCAGCAGAAACGCCAACGCGCCAACCATGACGACCGACAGCAAAATCGGATAAGCGAGAGCGGAACGAATTTGGGTGCGGCGGGTTTGCTCCCGTTCCATGTAATCCGCCAACCAGTTGAGCACGCGAGGCAATTCACCGCTCACTTCGCCCGCACGAACGATGCTGACATACAGCGGGCTAAACAGGCGTGGGTGTTTCGCCAACGCCTCAGCAAAAGTGCCGCCGCTGCGCAACTCCTCGCGCACCTGCGTGAGGGCAGCGGCAAGCGTGTCGTTTTCCGTGTGTTCAATTAGGGCGTCAATTGCTTGCATCAAAGTCAACCCGCCGCCGACTAAACTGGCAAGTTGCCGCGTCATGACCGTCAGGTCTTGAAAACTGACGCGGCGTCGGCGGCGCCGGCGCGGTGTCGCTGAAGCGGGCGCTCGTGTCGTCACGGTCATGGCGCGTCGCTCCCCTTTACCTGAAAGCGTTGAACGCCGATGATTTTGACGGACGCCCGACGAGAAGGCGTATCAGCGGCGTGCTGAGCGATTCGCCGCAGGGCAGTAGCCCCGGCATCCGATGGTGCAGGGAAAGTTCAAAGCGCGGCGATTACAAGGCATAAAGAAAACAACGGCTGTGGGTGCGCCCATCCCCGCCCGTTGCACTAACCACGCACACCTGCCCAGCGCTTAGCGCACCCACAGCCACTACTTTATATAACACGCACCACCTGATAAATCAACCCGTGAGGGCAGGGATAGGACGCGTCGGCACAGCGGTGAACCGAACAGCGGTAGAGGGGTTGCACCCACTCAAGCCCGTCAAGTCGTTCTCTTTCCACTGCAAAGCGTGAACGGGGAACGGTGTTTTCCACACCTTGAGCGGCTGCAACGAGCGCGCGTCTACCAACACGACGCCTCGTTCGCCTGCAGCGATAGCCAAAATGTTGCCCCGCAAGGCGATGTCAAAAGCCGGAAAATCATCTAAGCAAGCGATCAGCCTTACATGCTCGCCACCGATTTCAAAAACCTTTATGCCGTGTAACCCGCATGCCACAAAGAGGCGTGAGCCCCATCGCACTGCCCCTGCGATACCATGAAATGGTGACATTCGCATCGTTGTCATCACCCGCTTTGGTTCCTGCGCGGCTGTTAAAATGGACGCAGCAACGGCGTAAAAGTTTTCCCGACCCCATGCGGCAAAAACAGAAGGCGAGCGGTATCACAAGGAGGCATGATCGCTATGCTTTCGGAAGATGCGATGATAGCGTGGTTGCACGCTTGCGGAGCCTTGTTGCAAGGGCACTTTCTGTTGACCAGTGGGCTGCACAGCGACCACTATGTGGAAAAGTTTCGGCTTTTGGAGCGCCCAGATTTGGTCAGCCGCATGTGCGCTGAATGGGTCCGACGGTTTGGCGACACACCAATAGACGCCGTGTTAGGACCCGCCGTCGGCGGAATCGTGTTGGCGTTTGAGACGGCGCGCCAGTTGGGATGCCGCTACTTGTTCGCGGAAACGGATAACGGATGCCGTACGCTGCGGCGTGGCTTCGCCCTTCACCCCCACGAGCGCGTGCTGATTGTAGAAGATGTCGTCACTACAGGGAGTTCGCTGAAAGAAACCATCGCGTTAGCCCAAGCCCGTAACGCTCAAGTCGTCGGCGTGGGTGTGCTGGTGGATCGGGGTGAGACGCCGTTACACCTACCCGGTATCCGCACGGAAGTGTTGTTGCGGTTGCCGTTGCGAGCGTTCCTCCCTGAGGAATGTCCGCTGTGTCAGCAAGGCATCCCGTTAGAACGGCGGGGGAGCAAACGGTGAGGGCAGCGATCAATGGGCTAATTTTCGGCTATTTTGGCGCCGGCAACTTCGGCGATGAATGGACGCTGGCGGCGTTTTTGAAAGGGTGTCGTCAACACGGTTGCGCATTTACGCCCTTCGTGCTCAGCCGTAACCCCGCAGCGACGGCTAACGACCACGCGGTCACAGCGATCCCGCGCCAATGGCGCGCTGTCAGCATGGCGTTGAGCCGGTGTGAATGCGTCATCGGTTGCGGCGGGTCACTACTGCAAGACGCCACAAGTCTGCGATCGCTGATTTTCTACTGCACACTCATTGTGATGGCGCGCCAGTTCGGCAAGCGCACTGTGCTGTTGGCACAAGGTTTAGGACCACTGCGCCGTCCAATGAGCCGCGCGTTGGCGAGGTGGGCGTTGCGCTCGTGCCATTTGGTCACTTTCCGCGACACGGTCTCGAGACAATTGGCAGAGCGTTTAGGGGTGCCAGCGTCATTGATCCGCGTAACCGCTGATTTGACCTTCGTTTGGGACGAAGTTCCGTCTCGGCGTCCGCGCTTTTCCCTCGGTGTCAACCTGCGCCCCGTTAAAGCGCCAGAAGCGACGCTGCGCAGGCTCGTGGAAGCGTTAGCCCAGTGGATACAGATGTTTTGGGACGGGCAAGTGCTGTTTTTGCCGCTGCATCACGGCGTAGATGACGCTGCCCTCACTGACTTAGCCCAACACTGCCGCGGGACATGGTGGCGCAGACCGCATTGGCAGGACAATTTGGACGGCATCGCGCAAGTGCAGTTGCTCGTCGGGATGCGGCTCCACGGGCTGATCGCTGCCTGCTTGCTCAGCGTGCCTTTTATCGGGCTGAACTACGACCCTAAAGTGGCGGGCATTTTCGGCGATGCCTTCGCCGACCGCCTGTTGCCCTTGAATTTCGCGCCTGACGCCATCGCCGCCGTCCAGCGAGCGGCGCCGGAAGACCCATCAAGGTGGCAGGAACGCACAACTGCTTTCGTCACCGACCAAAAGCGGAAAGCCGCTTATAATTTTGAACTGCTGCGTGGGGTGCTCTGAGCCAGCGGTTCTCGGCTGAACTTTTCGCGCCCGACCGGCTCTATCCCTGTCGGGAAGAGGGGAACGCTTCTGTATGCGTGTGGTTATTACTGGCGGCGCTGGATTTTTGGGCTTGCACCTTTCGCGCCGGCTGTTAGCGAGCGGGCACGAGGTCGTTGTTTTGGACATCGCCCCCTTTGATCCGTCGGAATACGCAACGCTGGGTGAACCCTTGCCGAACGGATGGGAACGACGGCTCAATATCGTGTGCGGTGATGTGCGGGACGCAGCCACCGTGCGGTCAGCGTTGCGGGGCGCCGACGCGGTCGTTCACGCCGCAGCCGCTCTCCCGCTGTGGCATCCCCGCGACATTTTCACGGTCAATGTAACGGGCACCCAAATCGTTTTGGATGAAGCCTGCGCGTTAGGTGTAGACCGCGTTATCTTCATCTCGTCCACTTCTGTCTACGGCATCCCCGAAAAACATCCGCTCTACGAGGACGACCCGTTGGACGGCGTAGGACCTTACGGCAAAAGCAAGATTTGGGCGGAACGGCTTTGCCTTGCAGCGCGGCGAGCCGGCATGGTGGTGCCGATCATTCGCCCTAAAACTTTCGTCGGTCCTGGAAGGTTGGGGGTGTTTCAGATCCTGTTTGATTGGATTGAGCGGGGCAAGCCGATCCCTGTCATCGGGAGCGGCACAAACAGGTACCAGTTGCTGGATGTGGATGACCTCACGGACGCGATAGAACGGTCGGTGATGTTGCCTGCCGAACGGGTGAACACGACTTTCAACATCGGTGCGGAGCGGTTTGGGACGGTGCGTGAAGATGTGCAAACGCTATGCGATCACGCCGGGACAGGGGCGTTCGTTGTCCCAACCCCCCCAGCGTTGGTCAAGTCGGTGCTGCGGGTCTTGGAGACCCTGCGGCTATCGCCGCTTTACAAGTGGGTTTACGGCACCGCCGATAAAGACTCCTTCGTCGCCATAGAACGCGCCAAAGCCTTGCTCAACTGGCGCCCGCGCTACAGCAACGCGGAGGCGTTGTGTCGCACTTACGACTGGTATCAAGCGCACAAAGCGATGTTAGACCGCCGCGAGGGGGTCACGCACCGCGTGGCATGGCGGCAGGGCGCTTTGCGCTGGGTTCGGGACATCCTGCCGTCGGGTAAAAAGCGGGTGACCCCAAAGGTTTGACCGACAACCCCGTTCATACCGGCGCAAGGAAGGGGTGACTGTGCCATGCGCTTTTGGTGGGTCGTGCTGACATTGATGGGACTGTGGCGCTTCGGGGTCGCGCAAGCGCCCGAAGAGCCGGCACCTGTCACCCCAGACACCGCTGCGCCGGTGCCGCTGCAACCGATAGAGCGGGGACAGGAAGCCGTCCCCTTCGCTGAGGCTGCCGAAAGCGGCGCGGGATCGCCCTCGGAACGCTTGGCGAACGCCGGGCGCCGCAAAAAACGCCCGTTTTCCTTCAAGTTTGAAGCGCGAGGCAGCCTCAGCCTCGTCTACCAAGTCGGCACAACCGTTCAAGGCGGTCCTGAAGGGGAACGCATTTTCCGCAACGATTACTTTGGCATGACCAAAGCCTTTAACCCTTTCGGTGCGCTGAACTGGGACTGGCAGATCGGCAACCTGCGCCTACAAGGCGATTGGACGCCGTTTTCCTATTCTCCGACAGCGCGACGGCTGCTCGCAGAATACAACGCCGGCAGCACCCGGTTCACCTTCGGCAATTTGAGCATGAGTTTGCAAGGCAACCAATTTGTGTCGTTTTCGCGCTACGCGCAAGGGTTGCAAATCAAACACCAACTCGGCAAAACCGGCGACTTGACAGTGGTCACCTTTGAGACACCGTCACAGGTCATCACGGAAACTTTCGCCGGAAAAAACTCGCCCGGTCCGTATTTTTTGCGCAGCAGCCCGATCATTGAAGGCAGCGAGCAAGTGCGTGTGGATGAACGCCCGTTGCGGCGCGGTGTGGACTACCAAATTGACTACAGTTACGGACAACTGATGTTCGCCACGCCCATCCCGCCCACTTCCACTATCGCCGTCAGTTACGAGACCGTCGGTTCGGGGGGCGTCGGGCGGTTTGTCGGCGCCCGCGCCAACCTGCGCACGGGCAACAATAGCCTGCTGGGCATCACCTTCCTGACCCAACAAGTGCCGTTTTCCATCACGAGCAACGAGCAACGCCACCGCCGCGAAGAGTTTCAAGGCAACGGCACCGTCGGTCCCTTTTTGCTCCAAACCCGTCCGATCGTCACTGGCACTGAGCGAGTCTTCGTCAACGGTATCCAGCAAACGCGCGATGTGCACTACCGCATTGACTATCAAACGGGGTTGGTGACCTTCCTTCAGCCCGTGCCGGTCGGGGCATTGGTCGTCGTGGAATACGACCAAGCGCTTGGCGCTATCGCGCAAGTCGGCGCCCTGCGCCTGTTGGGATTGGATTGGGGCGTTCAGCTCGCCGCGCTTGGGCGGGTGAGCCTGCAATTCGGGCACAGCGCCGGTGTCGGGCGTAACGGCACCGCCACTGAAATCGCCCTCAGCAACGAGCGCCGCCGGTTCGCCTACAGCCTCCGGTGGCGACGAATCTCGCCAGGGTTCACGCGCATTGACAACACGGACTTTTTCCGCAGCGAATCGGGTTTGTTCGCCGACTTGCGCTACGACTTGTTGCCTGGTCTGACCCTGACCAGCCAATGGCAGGACAGCCGCAGCCGAGGGCGATTGTTTTTCGGACCGTTAGGCACATCTACCGGAAGCGATGCCAGTAGCGAAAGCACAAACCGCAATTTAGGGCTCCAATTGACCTTTGACCGCCCTAAACTGCCGCGTCTGCAACTTAGCCACCAACATTTGTCCACGGGTTTTGGGGGCACTGAAAGTGCCAAAACGCTGACCACCGCTTACTTGAGCCATCAGATGGGGCACTTGACGCTGGAAGGGGCTTGGGAACACTCGCGCGACCGCAGCGAAACTGTGCCAACAGAGACCAATGCGCCCCTTACGGTTAACCGCATCACGACGAGCCGCAGGCGGTTCAGCGTCGCTTATCGCCCCGGCAGTAAGTTGACTGCGTTGTTAGACTGGACTCAAAATGCTTCTAACAGCTCGCAGCAACAGTTCAACACCGAAGCGACGCAACGCGTTTTTCAACTGTCTTACACACCGTGGCAAAGTTTGCAGTTAAGTTTCACTCACCAACGCCTCAGCGGCGGCAGCAGCGTGAGCGCGTTGCTCGGAGGCAGTTACCTGACAGGCGTCGCAGGTGGCGGTTTGTCTGGCATCGGCTTTGGCGGTGGTTTCAGCGGCTGGAACGGTTCTTTCAGCACCACTGGCTTTGGCGGCTACGGCACTTTCGGCGTCGGCACAACGCCCTTCCCAAGCAGTTCGGGGACATGGACGCCGCTCGGTAGCGCATCTACAGCACCGCCAGGCTGGGTCAGCTCCTCTGCATCTTCTGGATGGACGACGACACCCAGTTGGACGAACCGAAGCCGTCAACTGCCGCTGCCCTTGCCTCAGCCTTTGCCGTCTACGCGGGTCGGCACCGCTAGCGCTGTCACTTCGTTCACCGCGCAATGGACGCCTTTTCGGCGCCTTTCCCTCGCGCTGGATTGGACGACTAACGCGGACAAAGGGTCTACTGAGGTGGGCACTTTGCGCCAGCGCGCACTGAACTTGAACGGGATGTGGCAAATCAGTGACCGCCTTTCACTGTTCGCGCAGTTCGGTCGCGACCGCACCAGCGACCTGTCCCAGAAAAACGAGTCTCTGACACTTACGGGCTTAATCGGGCTCACCTGGGGGCGCTACGATGGGTTGAACCTGACACTGAGCCTGCAACGGCTTCGGATGCAGACCTTGCGGTTAGCGACGCCTCTACCTCAACTGGACGAAACTACCTACACCGCCCTCGCTTTAAGCGCGCAACTGCCGATCGCAGGGCGTTGGATGACCAGCCTGCGCGCCGCTTGGCTGCAAAACCGTAGCCCCGCTGGACTGTATGGGGGGCAATTTCGCAACTTGGAACTGGAAGCCGAATTGACCTATCGGTTGACCCGCAACATCGGTTTTTCGCTCATCTGGACTCGCACTCGCCGTAGTGGTGAGCAGGCAGCCCAAAACTACAGCGCATCACTGCTTCGGGCATCGCTCACCGCAAACTTTTAAGACTGCGCCAAACGGGGTAACTTGAAAATACCCTGCTTTCGGGGCATTAGCGTCGTAGGGTGTGGTTCTTCTCGCACGAGCAAACGGTAGGGACGATGTCAACTGTGACAGAGCGCGTCAGAGGGCGCATCTCCCAGGTGGTGATTGCGGGTGACTAACGCTCGTCCCCAGCGCCGGCGCGTGGTAGGGGCGATGGCGCTTCTGATGGCAACGGCGTCCCTTCTCTCGGCGCCGCGCGCTCAGCCGTTGGTCGGAGACCGAAGCGCTTATCGGCTCCTGAGCAGGCGCCCTTTTGCGGGTAAAGCGGAAGGCGTCGTCGGCGCGTTGGGTGTCCCGACGCGCGGGCTAACGCTCCCCCAAGTGCGGGCAACGGCGCGGCAACGAGCCCAAGATTGGGACGCCGTCCTTAGGGTTACACGCCCCCGTCTGATTGATTGGCTCATTCAGCACGGGCGTTGGCGTCCCGACCAGCCCATCGGGATAGACGCTTTGATCGTGCCCACTGACCGCCCACTGCCTCGGTCGCGCCAAGCCTTCGGCGCTGGCACCCTTTCCTTCCAGTTTGAAAACTTCCCGACGGCGACAGAAGCGAGGGTGCGGTCTTTCTTGCAAACGGCATTGCCCCTGCTGACCGACCTTTACGGACCGCCCGTAACGACGCCTCCGAACGCCCATCGCGTCGTGACGATCGTTCTGGATGAAGGGTTGCAAGCGTTGGACGGAGGCGTTTACGATGCGGCGACGGACACCATTCGGCTGCCGGAATTTGTGCCCACGCGCGGTTACGATTGGTTCAACCTGCTGCACCAAGTTTTGCATGCGTTTCGTGGACCGTTGCTGCTGAGTTTTCCGGCATGGGAAGAGGGCATGGCACGGGCGGCAGCGTTGCTGGCAGCCGTCCAACTGCGCGGGCAAGGTGTGGCAGAACTGAGCCAGTTTGACCCTAAAGACCCGATCAACGGTGACCCTTTGTGGGTGTTGCCTCTCTATGATGTGCTCAATCAACCGCCGCTGGGTAACCCGACTTTTCTGCCCCCGTCAGGCTACCAGCCGATGGCGTTTTGGCGGATCGGCATGAGCGCTGCGGCGTGGTTAAAAGTCGCCGCCGAAAATCCCCAATGCTTTCGTCAATTCAATGGGGCTTTGCTGGCTCAGCCAGACCCGGCAACTTTGCGAGGAGACACGGTGGCATTGGTGGATTTGATGCGCACCATTGTCCCGACCGTTGAAGGACAGGATTTTCGCGACTGGTATCGGCGCCAGTTCGTCTTGGATACAGGTGTCTCGGTCGGTCCGAAACTTTACGCGTTCGCTGTGCCATTGCACACCGGCATCTTGCTGGTTCTCAATCACTACCGCACCGTGCAAGTGCCAGGACCGTCTGGCGGGGTAGTGGTGGACGAACAGCCGTTCACGGGTGTGACAGCACAACTGCGTTACCGTAACGATCAAAGCGACGACTTGGCGGCAGAAGAGGGGAACGAAGCGATGATCGTGGATGGCGAAGGGTTCATCGCCCCACAGTTTTTCAACATCGGCGGGGCAAACCTGATTTTTGTGGATGTGTTCGCCAACAACTTAGCCCTGACGGTGCCCTTCCCTTACATGGTTCGGGGCGAAGAGCCCAACGAAAACCCGCTCTGGGGCGGTGTGCTGAACGCGCTGGGGGGGACAGTCCGCATCCGCTTCAACGACGCCGCGGATTTGGCGCCTGTTACGGTCCAACGGGGCGTTTTTGCCGTCACGCAAGGTGTGGACTTGGGGACGACCTATCGGCTGCGGCTTCAACACACCGCCGACGGGATGGCGGAGAGCACAGAGTGGCGCAACGGGGCGTTTGACTTTTACTGCCTAATTGTCCGCGCCCGTCCCAGCGTCGTGACGCTGCAAGTTGCGCTGCCCGCCGGCATCCATCTGTTCACCGTGCCGCTGTTTCCGACGGTCAGTGACGAAGCCGCTGCATTGGGTCTTCCACCCGACCAATTGCTACTGGCGCGGTGGAACCCGACCCGCCCCGGCGATGTCAAATATGAACTCTACCCGCGCATTACGACGGCAATGGCGCCCGGCGTCGGCTACTGGTTGCGGCTGCTACAGGACACGACCCTCCAAGTGCAAGGCACCCCTGTGCCTAACGGCGAACCCTATCAAGTCCCGCTATTTGGCGGCTGGAACCAACTCGGTAACCCTTACAACCGCGATTTGCCTGTCGGCGAAATCCAAGCGATGTTAGGCACGGAAGGACCGGTGGACTTGAACACCGCACAACAACGCCAGTGGCTGCAGGCAACGGTGTGGGTTTGGGACCCGCAGCAGCGCCGTTATCAGATCGCAGAAACGGTGCGGACATGGCAAGGCTTTTGGATTCGGGCGCTACGACCGGGCGTGCGATTGATTTTTGGCTCTCCGCGTCTACGGGCGCATCGGCAAGTCACTCCTTCAGCGACGCCGTCCCCTTCCCCGCAATGGACGGTTCAACTGATGGTGACGACGGATGACGCTGCTGACACCGAAAACCGTTTCGGTGTCCTTCCTGCTGGGGCGACGCCGATCCAGGTGGTCAAACCGCCTATAGTGCCCGACAGTGTGTGGGCGGCGTTTGTGCCGACCGACGGCACCGACCCTCTCGCTCACGATTTCCGTCCCAACGGAACGACCTTGCGCTGGCATTTCATCGTCACCAACGGCTTGGCTCACGATACCCAAATCACGCTCCGGTGGAATGGGGTGTCTTCAGTGCCCCGCACTGTGCAAGTGTGGTTGACCGACACGGCAACAGGCGAGCGTCTTTCGCTGCGCCAACGCAGCCATTACACCTTTACCGCTCGTGCCAAGGAAACCCGCCGCTTCACCTTTGAAGCCGTGACCGTTAGCGCTGTGCCGTTGGTGCGTATCATCGGCGTGCAACCGTTACGCGGACGCGGCTTGCTGGTGCGTTTAGCGACACCAGCGCCCGTGCAAGTGCAAGCCGAAGTGCGGACGCTCGCGGGGCGGTTGGTGCATCGCTTCGCCGAACGGTTCATCGGTCGTGCCCCGGTCACAACGCTGTCGTGGAACGGACGCGACGCTACGGGCGCTCTCGTGCCGGCTGGACCCTACCTGATCACCGTTGCCGCTCGCACCGATGATGGGCGGGAACAGCGGGCTGTGCAGGTGGTGATGTTGCGGTGAAGGTGAGGTGGTTGCTTGTCGGGGTCGCAGTCAGCAGTGCGGCGTTGAGCGGTTGCGGTGGGCTGAAATTGCCGAGCGGTCTGAACACGCCGACCGTGCCGGTGAGCGGGCGCGTGCTAGACGGTAGTGCATTGCAAGACACACCGATTGCAGGGGTGCGTATAGTCATCAACGGCAGTGCGGCAGCGGTCACCGATGCCGACGGACGCTTCAATGTCAACGCGCCTGTTCCGACGACAACCCCACAAACCATCCGAGCCACTCTTACAGCTGCCAAGCATGGCTATGTCACCTACACGGACGAAGTGCAAATTAACACTTCCGGCAGCAACGAACTGCCGCCAATTTACTTAGTGCCCGCGCCGCAAAGCAGCAGTTTGGGCGGACGAGTCGTAGAGAGAGGTTCAGGGCGCCCGATCGCTAACGCTGAGGTGCTGCTGCAGGTGAACGGCGGGACGATCCAGCGAGGGCGCACCGCATCGGACGGCAGTTTCCTGCTAAGCGGTATCATGCCGCCTGACGGCGTTTTTGAAATACGGGCACGCCATCCCAACTACTTGGTCATGTTGGACCCGCAGACGGGGCAACTGAGCCGTTCGGTAACGCTACAACAAGGAGATGACCGTGTCAACCGCGTCACGATTGAACTTTTTCCGTTGGGCACGCTGGTGCGATTGACAGGCACTGTGCTCAAAAGCGAAACGCTGGAACCGGTCAACGGCGCCACGGTGCGCGTGGGGGACAAGCAAGCGACGACGGATTCGCGGGGCATTTTCGTCATCGCTGAAGCCCCGACAGGGCTTCAAGTGCCCGTGCAAGTCACACCGCCAGACACGACCTTAGCGCCTTTTTCGGACACGATAACGATCAACGGGGAACTGCTGATCATTTTCTTGGGTGCGGGTAGCACCGCATTGCCACCGCTACCGTTCACCGTTGCCGGTCAAGTCACTTTGGAGGGCGAAACAAACTACAGCGGTGTGCGGGTAGAAGCCCTGCGCGGTGATACAATCGTGGACGCCGCGATTACAGGTGTGGATGGGCGTTACACGCTCTGGTTGCCGCCTGGCACCTACACCTTGCGTGCCAGCCTGGCAGGTTTCCAAACAGTCACACAAACGGTGCAGTTGCCGCCAGGCGTTGCTGTGCAAGGGGTCAACTTCACTTTGCGCCGGTCGCCGTAAAAAGGGCGTTCGCCCCAACATAGCCGTGCGGCACAATAAAAACGGTCAAGGGGGTCGGTAACATGCGTCCTGTTGGCAAAATGCTGGGGACCGTCGGGCTGTTAGCGTTACTGTTGTGGGGTTGTGGTGGCGGCGGTGTTGGCGGTGGGGTCGGTGGCGGCAGCACTGGTGGATCGCTGGCGACAATCCGAGGCGTTGTGTTAGATTCCGCCGGTAACCCTGTCAACGGAGCGACCGTTCAGGTGTTCGCCAACAACGCTTTGCTTGCGCAAACGACGACCACTTCAGACGGCAGTTTCCTTGTCCGATTTTCTTTATCGGCGACAACGACCGTGGTGGTTACGGCGCGCAGTGGCAACCAAGCGGTGGCGACTGCCGTCGTAGCGGCGCCGAATGCGGAAACCCAAGTGACTCTGCGGTTTGCCGCAGAAGGACCGCCACCACCACCGTTTTAAGCGCGGGAGCGAACTTGACCATGAAACGGCAAACGATGGTCGGCGGTGTTCTTCTTTTCGGTTTTTGCGTTGCAGCGGTGGTGCTTTGGCGCTCGCGCCTGCCGCAAACGCCTTCTGGTGAGCGCCCGCCGAGCCCTCCGGCAACCCAAACACCTCTGCCAGGGTTGACCGTTGAAGGCGTAGAGGGCTTGGTCTTTCAACAGGAAGGGCGTAAAACTTGGGAGTTGTTTGCTGACCGCATCACATTGGACAAAACCCAAACACAAGCGACCGCCGAAAATATCCGCAAGGCTATCTACTACGGGGCAGACGGGCGCCCGCTCTTTTGGCTCTCGGCACCGACCCTCCGTTACGACGCCACGCAGGGTGTCGTCACGGTAGAGGGTGGCATCCGTGTGCAGGCACAGTTACCGCGCGGTCAACGACTGACGGCAACCGCTGACATAGCGGTCTGGCGTGAACGCGACCGCGCTTTAGAAGCGTGGCGTGTTCAAGGACGAGCGTCCGACACGCAGTTTCTTGTCCAGCGGGTGCGCTATGTGCCTGACCGAGGCGTGTTGGCAGGTGGCGGGGGCGTAACTGTGATTCGCCCGTCCCTACAACTGACATGTCCGGCTGTGCGGGCAAATTTGCCGCGCCGTTACTACTTGGCAGACCCACCCGTGCGGGTGACGCTTTTTGCCGGGCTTGCGCCGGTGACTTTGCGCCCCGTCGCTCAACAACCTCCACCGTCCAAGCCACCCGCTGAGCCAAAACAGCAGCGCGTCCATCTAGAGACAAACAAACCTGTCATCTTGAAAGGCGATGAGTTGATCGCCCAAGATGTCGTCATTACGGAAGAGGGCGAGGACTACAAAGTCACCGCACAGCGGGCAGTCTACAACAGAGCCACAGAACAAGTTCAGGTGGAAGGCGGCGCTCGGTTTGAAGACCCTGAAACGGTGGCGACGGCACCTCGCGCCCAAATAGACGCGCGCCGGCGCATCGCCGTATTTTTCGGACCCGTTGAAGTCACCATCAAACCCCGCAAGGCTACTGAACCCAGTAAGGCGGGGTCAAACCCAGCGTCGAACCCACCGACCCAGAAGGAAGGCACAACGGCGCAGAAACAACGGGAAAGTTTCCGCGAGCGGTTGCGCCAACGCGGCGGGCGATTGACTTGCGACCGCGCCGAATATTACTACCGCGACCGGCGGGTCGTGGCAACGGGCAATGTGCAGTTTGAGCAACAAGGGCGCTACAAAGGTCGCGCCGACAAACTTATTTACCTGACGCGGGACGAAATTCTGACTTTGGAAGGCAACATCGTCGTGGACGAACTGACAAAAGGGCACCGCTTTCAATGCCCCCGTGCTGTCATCAACTTACAAACGGACGAAGCCCAGTTTGACCCGCCCGTCAAAGTGGCGTTCATCGTGACAGAGGAAGAGGACAAGGGCAAAGAGCAGTCGCCACCGAAACCACAGGAAACGCCGCCGTGACGCCTTTTAACGCAACGCCGCAGCGACCGAAGGGCGTGTCGCTAACGGCAGCACGACCCGAAAAAGACTGCCTTGCCCGACGGAACTGGTCACTTCCACCCGACCGCCATGGGCTTCTACGACTTGACGCACAAATGCCAAGCCCACACCTGACCCTTCCCCAAGGGCGTTGGAAGCGCGATAAAACTGCTGGAACACAAGGGGCAACTCCGCTGGGGGGATACCGACACCCGTGTCTTCCACCTCCACGACAGCGTCATGTTCCGTCGCCCAGACACGCACCCATACAGCCCCACCTTCGCGGTTATATTTCACCGCGTTGCTCAACAAGTTGGCGATGGCACGCTCCATCAAATCACGGTCGGCATGCACCCATACCGGCTGCGACGCCAGTTCCACCGATAAGGTCAACCCTCGCTCCGCACACTCGCCTTCGTAGGCGTTAGCGATGCTGTTGACGCACTCCCGCAGGTCAAACCGCACCGGACGCAGCGTCGTGCCGCCGGGCAAGTCCGTCATCAACCGCACCATTTGCTGGATCATGCTCAACACCCGGTCAGCCTGTTCGGCGATGACTTGAAACGCTCGCTGGGCGTTGGCTGGAACCTCACCGAGGAACCCTTTAACGCCCGATAAGGCGAACCCTCGGATGGCGGTTAACGGCGATTTGATGTCGTGGGCTAAAACCGCCAGCACCTCCCGCTGTTCCCGCTCGCGACGGCGCACTGCTGTGATGTCTGAGAGGACGGCGACGACCCCGATGCATTGGTGCGTTTCGTTAAAAACTGGCATAAGGTTACCCCGCACCACCGTCGCGTCGGGCAAATGCCATTCGCGCGCCAAGGCGGGGTGGGGCGGTTGAAAGACTTCAGCAGCGCTTTTGTGCAGGGCAACGGTCAGCGGGGTTTCTATTTCGGATAGGTTACGCCCGATAACCTCTGCAGGACGGCGCCCTATCAATTGCGCCGCTGCATCGTTGAGGTAAGAAACAGTGCCATCGGGCAATAGCACGAGCACACCGTCCAACATGCTGGCGAGCACCAATCGGAACCGACTCTGCTCCCATTGCAAAGCGCGCAATTGTTCCTGCGCCGATTGAGCTTGACGACGGATGTGTTCCATCTCTTGCAGCAACTGCACCCGCGCCGATTGATAAAGAGCCACAAAAGCGTCCACCAACGGGCGCAATTCAGGGTGCGGGCGGTAACTGTAAACGGCGTCGCGCCCCTCGCCGCTGCGGTGCAACAACCCCGCTTGCACCAACGCTTCGGCAGCTTGCCAAAGTTCTGCTTCCGGACGCCCCAACCAGACTGCCAATCCCTTGACGGTGTCCATCGCTTGGTTTGTCGCGAAAAAGACCAACAGTTCCTGTTTGGTCGGTGTGTTCAACACCTCTTGTAGAAAGGCTTTCAGGTTGGCGGGAACAGCGGCTTCCATACTCCCTTCTCCCCCCTTACGCATCGGGGGCGCTGACACGCACCCGCACCGGTTCACGCCGGCGCCGTCCCCGTTGACGCTTGATCAGTTCGTAATCCAACCCAGCGGCTTCCACCGCAGCCCGCCAACTACCGAAATAGCGGGGTGACTGGGCGATGGCTAACAACGACGGGTAAGTGCGCTGCACGGCTGTCACGCTCAGATCCTTGCCCTCGGCATAGAGCCGCTGGATTTCGCGAACGATACGCTCGCGCGTCCATTTTTGCCGTTGCACGACTTCATCGTAGTCCAGTCCGGCAGCCTCCACAGCCGCCCGCCAACTGCCGAAACGGTGCCGCGCCTTGCGAAAAAGTGAGAGGTGGTAGCGCCATGCGCCGCTGATTTCTTCCCATTTGCCCTCTTGATACAGCCGTCGTATGGCTTCAATGACCTGCTGTTTGTCTGTTTGCACACGACGGTCGTTCAAGCGTTGCACATATTCGTCGTAATCAACGCCGGCTTTTTTTAAAGCCTCTCTCCAACCACCAAAATAACGACGCGCTGTCAAGACCAATGTTTGCCTGATCCGAGCGACTGCGGAAGGGCGCAAATCAACGCCTTGACGGTGCAAGCGGCGAATTTCCTGCAAGACAGCGTCCGGTGTCCATCGTTTGATTTGCACGACTTCATCGTAGTTGATGCCGGCGGCTTCCACGGCTGCCCGCCAACTGCCGAAATATTTCCGTGAGCACGCTGTCGCGACCAACGCGGAGAACACTCGCCGCACCGATGCCATGTTCAGCGGGACGCCCTTCGCGTGGAGTTTGCGGATTTCCTCAACGATGCGCTCGCGCGTCCAACGCTGGCGTTTTTTTCCCATTTCTGCCGTCGCACCTCCGTCCACCGGGCGTATCGGAGAGTTGTAACAATTATAGCCGACGCGATCTTGAAGCGGAAAACAGGAGCCAGTGCGCCCTTCGCTGTTTTTCAGAGGACGCCATTCGTTCCCCCACCCAAACACCCCACGCTTTAGGGCTAACCGCCAGCAGTTTCGCTGAGCACGAGCGGGCGCGTCCGTTCATTGAGCGGACGCAATGTCCCTGCTTGCCCGTTCCGTACCCAAACTAACTCTGCGGCGATGCTGACGGCGATTTCCCAGACGCTTTCGCCGCCGATGTCAATCCCCAGCGGCGCATGAATGCGCGCCAATTGCTCCGGCGTCGCCAGCCCAAGTTCCAAAAGTTCATCGTAGATGAGTTTGATTTTGCGTCGGCTCCCGATCATGCCGATATAAGCCGCAGTATCCACAGCCTTGACGACTTCGCGGAGCACCTGCGCGTCGTGCCGATGTCCCCGCGTGACGATGACGATGTAAGTGTCTTGGTCTATCGGTTGCTGAGCGACAGTTTGAGGGATATCGCCGACCAAAATGTGGTCTGCCTCAGGTAACCGCTCGCGGTTGGCGAAACTGGGACGGTCATCTATGACGGTCACTTCAAACTCCAACAACGCGCCCAAATGCGCGACTGCGGCGCCGATGTGCCCTGCGCCCACGACGATGAGATGGGGGCGCGGTAGCAACGGCTCGGCAAACAATTCCGCTGTCGCCCCCTGCAATGGCACGCGCAGCGTTTTTTCTTCCCGTTGCTGCACGACTTGCTGGGCTAACCCAAGGGCTTCGGGGGGCAGCGAGGGAGCATCGGGAGGGGACGCCATGACGACCTCGGCTTTACCGTCAGGGTTGACCTCCACCAACCACCGCACTCCCAACAAAGAAGGAGCCGCAGCGTTAACGATAACCAGCAACGCACCGCGCCGGCGGGATTTCAGAAAATCAGCCACCGCGCGCCACAAGGCATCGTGCTCATCGGGTTTGCCGTCAAGAAAAACTTTTGCCGTGCCGCCACAAATCAAACCGTCGTCCCAACCGAAATCGTCGTTGAGGTGCAGCGTCAGCAAACTGCGTGACCGCTCCCGTAGGCATTCCAACGCGACCCGACGCGATTCGGCTTCCAGACAGCCCCCGCCAAGCGTGCCGGAGGACCGACCGTCTGCAAGGAAAATGGCTTTGGCGCCGGGCTTTTGTGGCGTTGAGCCGTGCGTCTCCACCACTTCACCGAACGCGAAGGGAACGCCTTGCTCCAACAACTCCACAAGTTGATAGAACAACTTCCGCATCGTCTGTCACCTCTTACACCCAAAACGAAGTTTGCCAGCGACCCAGTAGTCCCGCAGAAGCGTGGGTGTCATGCATCTTCTTGGTAAACCAAGCCCCTTTCGGAGGGCGGTTCTCCTGAACCGCCGTCGGAGGGCGTGTATGCATCTTCTTGGTAAACAAGCCCGCAAGGGCTTGCAGTCTTGTTCGGGGCAGGAGAAATCTATTCGCGCCACGAGGGAGGTGAAGATGTAAGGGCGATGCGACGACAGTTGCCGCCAATGCCGGGGGCGGGACTCGAACCCGCACGGGCTTTCAACCCACCAGATTTTAAGTCTGGCGCGTCTGCCGTTTCCGCCACCCCGGCATCGTTCTCCTTTAAAATTATGCATCACGCCGCTTGGCATGTCGTGCTGTCCTCCCATCACTGCATCCGTTAAAGACCGCCGCTGGCAGATACCGTTCGCCCTGCCCATTGTGTTGCGCCCAATTCATACAGCGTCATGCAGCGCCTCGCCCCGATGCAACCGCCACGCGATCCTGAAGGTTTGTTCGTTGGCACGCTGGGTCGGGGCGTGGGCAGCGATATAGCGAGCGGTCGCGATGAGAATGTGTTGCCCTTCGGTCGTCGTGCCCCATTCCTGAAACTGTCGGATCCCCGCCTCAAGCATCTGGAAGGTATGAAAGTCGGCGTCTTCGCGCAAGACGCAGTGCGCCAATGTCGCCAGCAGCGGTTCAACGGGATGGCGTAACTGCAAGTAGTGCGCCGTCAACGCTGCGACGGTCAAATCCTGCCCCGTCTTGTCGCAAGCCTCCAAAATCGCTGCTCGTAACGCGCCCGCATCGGTCGGCAAATCGCTCAGCGGACTGCGTTCGCCCGGCAACGGTTCAGGCGGAATGTTCAGGAAGCGGTCAAGGTAAACCGCCATCGCTCCATGCCATACTGCTCGCACGACTTCCGCTGACGCGGTGTCGCCAAACCGTTTGAGCGTTTGATGGACGGCGTTGCAGTAGCTGAAGGTGTGCAGGACGGTAATCCAGTCGCCAAACTCGTTGCTTTCGCCGAAGCGAGCGATGCGCAACGCTGCCGCATAGCATAGCGCCTTGCTCAACTCCGTCGGTTTTATCCCACTGACTGCTGCTTCTTGCAACGCGCTCAAGATGTCCTGCGGTTTGTCGCTGAGCAAGGCGTGGGCAAGGTGGGCGACGGGCATCGTAGGTTTCCCATCCATGCGGTGCTGTCGTCCTTGTCGCAACCATTCGGGCAATTGGGCTTCCGCTTCCCGCATGAGCGCCACAAGGTCAACCGGATAGCGCCATGCGCTGTTCTCTTCGCCGCCACGACTGGACACCAGTTGCGTCGTCAAAGTCGGCAACACCTGCGGGGCAAAGTCCCAGCCAATCAAATCCAACAATTCCATCGCCTTGTTGCAAAAGTCCACGAGGTGCCCGCCATCGGCAAACGGGCGGTCGGTGGCTGCGGTGAAGAGCAAATCAGCGATGTCCGCCGGTGTCGCGCCATTTGCCAGCGCCGTCAGCAGGCATCGTTCTGCGCCGTCTCGATGGCGCACCAAAGTCCAATGGCGTAGCCAGCGTTTGATCTGTGTGAGGGTGGCGGTGCTGCCTTCCAGCGGTTGGCGCTCTCGGCGTGTCGCTTGCCCTTGAATGTCGCTGGCGACATGCGAAAGCCCATGAAAAAGCGCCCGCAGCGCTTCGTCTGTCGGCAGCAACGGCACAAGGTTTGCCATCGCTGTCAAAATGGTCATGCCCGATGCCCAACTGTTGCGGTAGCGCGTCCCCAACTCGGCACCGACTTGCACCAACGCACGGTAATCCGCTCCCGCGCGCAAAAGGTGAATGACCGCTTTGGCGACGACTAAATCCAAACCGTGCTCCATGCCTTCCCGCAATCGGCGCAACCAGTGGCGACGCACTCGTTCGTTGTCAAGGGGCGGGACGAGCACGAACACTTCGCCGTCTTGCACCTCAACGGGAAAGGACGGGGCGTCGTCCGCCCAAAGGTCAAAGGTGCAACCGCTGGACAGGTCAAAGCGGGCATGGTGCCACGGGCAGGTCAAAATGCCGTCTTGCACCGGACCTTTGTGCAGCGGGAAGCCCATGTGCGGGCAGCGGTTGTCAACGGCGTAAACTCGCCCGTCATGCCAAAAGACCGCGATGGGGCAATAAGGACCCGTGACGACGATAACACCTTTGCGCTGCAACTCCTGTAACGCCCCAACCCGCAGGCGCGTGGCTTCAACGGTGACAGCCATCGCAAAACACCCCCCTCGTTCTGTGCCGGCCGCCGAAGCATGATAGCACGCCAGTGGCAATGGGCAATATTCGCCTCAACTACGGCTAACCCCGCGACTCTACAAGCACGACGATGGCAATCGCCGCGAGGGTGACCAGAACCAAAAAAGCGCGACCGGGCGGTGCTAAAGCGAACAGGAGCGCCAGCCAGAAAGTTACCGTCGGGAAAGCGATGAGAAATGCCAGCAGTGTTTTTCGCAACGCTGTGCGGTCTTTCAACGCCGCCAACGCATACACCCATACCGGCGCGCTGATTTCTTCGCCGCACTGCGGGCAAACGACGGCGAGAACAGGGAGGGGCGAGTGACAAGAGGGGCAACGGCGCTGGTGGCGCATAGCGTCCTCTTTGAGACGACGGGCACGCTGCAATTTGCGGTGCTCCTCGGCGGCGTGCGGAACGACGCTCACTGCCCGTTCGTAACAGGCGATGGCGTCGTCGTAGCGATGCATTTCCAGATACAAATCGCCGAGCGCACTCCATGCAGCGGCGTTGCGGGGGTCGCGGGCAACAGCTGCTCGATAGCGCTGTTCCTCTTCCGCACGCATTTGGGCGAGCAAGTGATGCTCTGTAGCTGCTTGTGCCATCCACCACAACGCCGCCAACCCTGCGGCAACCAGAAAGAGGGCAAACACCCACGGGCTGTTCCAAAGCAAAACGACCCCGATCAACAAACCCGCCACAAACAACAGTGCGATAGCGGCATGGCTGCCGGTTAATTCCCCTTCCCATAACCGTCCGATGATAGCGGCGCCGACGAGGGCGACGATCAACACCAACGCGGCTAAACGCACACCCATTCCGAACGCTAACACGAAATCGCCGATCATTACCCATCCCTCCCCAATTGCGTTCAACGCCTAAAAAGAGGGGCAGTGTCGTTGCCGCAATGACCCTTGGCAGTTCAGTGTGCCTGTAAAGGCGCACGCGCCGATTTTTTTCAGCGCTGTCGCGGCTATCGCGCGGGCAGCAAATCAAATTTAGCGTCTACCCGCATCCGAAAGGTAAAGGGGGGCATCGACGGTGAAGGGGCAGGCGGTGCTGTCCCTTCATTGGACGGTTCCGAAGGATGGTTTTGCCCTGGTTCGTTCGGCGCAGCGGAGTCGGGTGTGGGGGCAGTCTCTTGGGTCGGCTCAGGGGGCGAGACCGCAGCCATGGGGAGTTGCCATGTGGCTTCTAATCGCATCGTCCCCGCCGCCGATAACACCCGCGCTTCGGTGACGCTAAACAAAATGTCGCTCTCGGCTGAATAGCGGGCATTGAACTGCCACTGTGCGCGCAAGCGAGGGTCTATGAGCGTATCCATCGGCAATGTGTATCGGAGCCGCAACTTGATGGCGTTGCGTTGAGGTTCAAAGTCAACGCATTGCACTGTCGCTAACGCCGGTTGAGCGCCCAAGCGATGGGTCGCTTGCCAAGCGTCGCCGACCTGCACCCCGTTAGGGGGAAAGGGCACGAGCAAACTTGCCAACGCCGTCGCCAGCAAATCCAACTCGGCGGTCAACTCGTCGACCGAGCGGGCACGGTTGCCTTGCACATCTACCAGTTGTCCCAACGGGGTGGTGATGAAGGTGAGCGTGAGATAACCCAACCGTTGTATTTGCTCACCAGATGACGAAAACACCCGCAAAGTGCCTCCCCTCACAGTCAAATCGCAGCCTAATCGGTCACCGGCGACGCGCCATCGTTGTTCAATATCTACGGTGGCTGCAAAGTGCGCGGTGCCCATCACGCCGTTCGCCGCCACCTCGGTTTCCCCGTTGATCAGCAGACGGTAAGTAAAAACGCGCCCGACAGCAAAGTGATAGGATGGGGCGATCGGCGGCGTCTGTGCGGCGCTTATTAAGGTCACGAGCAGCACCAACGCAGTCATCCAGTAGCGGTTCAATCCCGCCACGCTCCTTGTGCGATTCACCGCTTAGACGGCGCCCTAACTTCCACCAAGCGCGTCGTGGTCTTCAGCGTCGTCCGCGATTGCAGGGTCAAGACGCTGCCACCGACATTTTCAGGCATACGGATGAGCGTGGACAGTTGCGTTTCGGCAGTAACTTCGCTGCGGGTCAACACCCCGGAGGCGAGGTCAAACCAATGTTTACCGTTAGTGGTCGTGCCCCCTTTGGCTTGCATGTCAATGCCCATTTCCTTTAAGGGCAGCACTTTAACAATAGCGTCGCCCAGTTCGGGCGCTTCTATGCGGACATCGGCGACAGCGACGGGGCGGTCGTTTGCGGTCTGCACCGCCGCCAACTTACCCATGCCTTTGATGGCGATGGGCACCGACCGACCGCCGGGCAGCGGCAACTGTGCGGTGCCGGTCAAATCCCAACTGTCGCCCACTTTCACCGGTTTATCGGGCAGCAACACGGGCAAAAGGCTGATTGCCCCGCTGCCCAGAGTCAGGGCTTGAAAGGGGTCTTGCAGCATTGGCGGTGGCGTTGCTTTGCCGCCATCGGACGCCTTATCGCTAGGCACGGGTTGCATCTCCAAAACGCGTCCGTTGGGGGCGATTTTCATCCGCAACTTCGTCTGCGGAATCGTTGTCTCGTTGGACTGTTGAGCCGTCGGTGTGCCGGGCGCAGGGTTACCGCCCATGTCCACCCGCAGCGTGCCGTTCACCGTGATCAGCACTGCGGCGGTGCCGTCCTCAGCGACAGACTCCACTTGCTGCTCTTGGCGCAATGTGCCCCGAAACTGCAAATCCGTAGCGACACCGATTTCGCTGATGACCGTGATTTTCCCGTCCACATCCACTTCGTAAACCAGAGTTTGCCCCGGCTGGTAATGCAACCGCAGCGTGACCTTGTCGGGAGGTTGTGCCCCAGCAATGGCAAAAACCCAACCGACAACGAAGCACACTAAGATGTAGCGGTGCATCTCCGAATCACCTGCCCACGCGCGCTGAGGAGTGTCCATCGTTCACGGAAAGTTTTACCTGTCGCCCATTTAGACGCAAGGGCACAGCATCTCGCTCTCGTGGCAAACTTGCCGAGGGTGATGAACATGCTCCTTCAACGGTTGCGTCAGGTGTTGGAACGCGTGCGAGCCGGCGACTTGAGCGTAGATGAAGCCCTACAGCACCTGCGGACATTGCCTTTTGAGGACTTGGGGTTCGCCAAGATTGACCACCACCGGCTCCTGCGGCGCGGTTTCCCCGAAGCCGTTTACTGCCTCCACAAAACGCCTGAACAGGTGCAACGCATCGTCGCGGCGATGGCGCAAACGGGTGCGACCGTCATAGCGACAAAAGCATCGGCAGGGCACTACGAAGCGGTGCGCCAGATCGCTCCTCAAGCCCGCTACCACGAGACGGCGCGGTTGATCGCTGTGGAAGGCGCCGAACCGACGCCGCTGCCCGCTGAGCAGCAGCCACACATCGCCGTCCTCTGTGCCGGCACCGCCGATTTACCTATCGCTGAGGAAGCCGCGCTTACCGCTGAATATGCGGGTTGTCGCGTCAGCCGCGTCGTGGATGTCGGTGTGGCGGGCATCCACCGGTTATTGGATCATCGGGCGGTGCTGGAAACAGCGCAAGTGCTTGTCGTCGTCGCCGGCATGGAAGGGGCTTTGCCCAGCGTCGTCGCAGGATTGATGTGGCAGCCTGTCATCGCTGTCCCGACCAGCGTCGGCTACGGGGCGAACTTTCACGGGCTCTCAGCGCTCCTCACGATGCTCAACGCTTGCGCGCCGGGCATCGCCGTCGTCAACATAGACAACGGTTTCGGTGCCGGTTACTTAGCGGCGCTCATCGGGCGCATGGCGAAGGGAGCGTTATGACAGCCGCCTTCCGAGGGACAGGCTGCTTGAACACATCGGCGCCTCCCCCTGCTTTGCAGGGCGTCACCGACTATTGACGATATCCTCTCTTTTGCGCTAATATTGGCGGCACACGACGCGGCTGGAGGCGACGACGAGTATGGTAGATTTGGAAAAACTCATCCGCTACGCGATGGAGGTGTCCGCCTCCGACATTTTTCTGAAGGTAGGGACGCCGCCCTGTATGCGCGTGCACGGAAAGGTTTACCGCCTCAACGCCCCTCCCCTGACCGTCAACGACTTGAAAGAAATTGCCGGCGCTATCCTCACGGAAGACCAAATGGCAGCCTTTGAAAAACGCCACGAACTGGACATGGGGTTCACCTTCCCCGGCGTATGTCGGTTCCGCGTCAATGTTTACCAGCAACGGGGCAGCCTCGCCATTGTCATGCGGGTGTTGCCCCTGCGCATTCGGACGGTGGAAGAACTCAACCTGCCGATTGTCCTCAAACGGTTGGTCACCGATCCGTCTTACCCCGGCTACGCGACGCAGGGGTTGGTGCTTGTGACGGGACCGACGGGCTCAGGGAAGTCCACGACTTTGGCGGCGATGCTGGACCTCATCAATCAGACCCGTCAATGCCATATCGTCACCATTGAAGACCCGATTGAGTATGTCTACGAAGATAAGATGAGCATCGTCAGTCAGCGCGAAGTCGGTTACGACACCGCATCGTTTACCGAAGCCCTCAAGTATGTCCTGCGCGAAAGCCCTGATGTCATCTTGATCGGCGAGATGCGCGATGTGGAAACTTTCAACGCCGCGTTGATGGCGGCAGAAACCGGGCACTTGGTCTTCAGCACGGTGCACACCCCCTCGGCATCCGAAACGATGGAACGCATCGTCAACATGTTCCCGCCCCATGAACGGCGCGAAGTGTGCCTGCGGTTGTCCCGCTCGCTCCTCGCCATTGTCTCGCAGAAACTCGTCCCGCGCATGGACGGAAAAGGTCGGCTGCCAGCGGTGGAGTATATGGTCGTCACGCCGACAGTTGCCAAGGAAATTGAAGAAGGGCGCACCGGTAACCTCTACAGCCTGATGGCAAAGGACAAGCAGGAAGGCGGCTATTGGGGCATGCAGACGATGAACCAAGCGCTGGAAGACTATGTGCGCCAAGACCTCATCACGCCCGAGACAGCCCTGCGGGCGTCCACCAACCCCAGCGAGATGCGACACATTTTGCACCGCGTCTTGGAAGAAAAGCGCCGCAAAGCCGAAGAAGCCCAACGGCAACAGCAGCGAGCGACTTTGCTCCGGGGACCGCAGCAAGGTGCTAACGGGTGACCCCCTTTGTAAGGCGTTATGTCGCCTCACCTCACAAAGCGAAACGAGGTGTCCTGCAAGGACACCGAGAAAAATGCTGCTGCAAGGGAGGCGATAGCGATGCTGGCGTTAACGCAAAAGCGCTGGGAGTGTTGTCGGACTGCTTGTCGCTCTTCCACAGTAGAGCACGGTTAAGGTTTCACCCTCATTGAGTTGCTCGTGGTGATCGCCATCATTGCCGTTTTGGCTGGTATCCTTTTCCCTGTCTTCAGTCAAGCCCGCGAAAAAGCGCGGCAAACCCAATGCGTCAGCAATCAACGCAATTTGAGTATGGCCCATCATCAGTACCTGCAAGACTACGACGAACTGTTCGTCCTTCGCGTGCCCTATTTGGGCAATGACGCCGCTACGCAGAGCGCCGACCGCACAAGCTTTTTTACTTCACCCCCCGACGCCCGTCCTCCTGAACCTCAGACTCCTGTGTTGGCTCGACGGGCTTACTGGGCACAAGCGGTTCAACCCTACATGCGCAACTACCAACTCTTTTCCTGTCCTTCGTCCCAAGGTGCTGCTGTGGCGACAGATTACCGCTTTCAGATCCTGTTCAGTTACCAGTTCAACTCGCTCTTGGGGGCATATCCGCTGGCACAGGTCGTTAATCCGACTAAATGCTTGTTGATGTCGGAGTTTTACGGCAATGCCGCACCGATCGTCTTTGCATCTCACGAGCCGCGCTTCACGAACTGGATCGGTAGTTACCCTTGGACATACCGCCCTCGTGTGCTGCCGATAGGGAACCCTTGTGACCCTAATCAGGAGACACGCACCACTTTTTACTGGTGGTTGGACGGCAGTGGCAACATCATCTTACCTGGCGATGTGCGAGTGCATTCAGGAGGAACCGTTTACATGCATGCTGATGGACATGTCAAATGGCAGCGCAACCCTGGGCATTGGGAGCAGTCTCCTTGGGCAAGAGTGGATGAAGGCACGGGTCGCCCTACAAGTGCTTGGTGGGACGGCTGCGCCCATTGGCTTTTCCGGCCTATCGTGCAGTGAGGTGGACAGTTGATGCAGGTTAATCGTGGGTTGTTTATAGCACTGGTGGTTTTGATCATTCTCGCTGCAGGAGTATGGCTATGGTTTTGGCACACCCGCAGAGCCACATACAGACCTGTGGAAGTGCCCATTGGAGGCGCACCTACTCAACCGCAGGTTCCAAACCAACCCCAAAAAGCCACCCCTCAAGGGTTGTGACACGGTGTCGCTGTGACTGTGAGAGGCAGAGGGGGTAATTTTGTTCCTACTGCTGTGTTGAAAAATGGGTTCGGTCGGAGGGCGGCTCTCCTGAGCCGCCGCCATTCGGCGCGTCAGAAGACGCGCCCTCCAAAGCACCGCCGAAAAAAACGGCGCGTCGGGAGACGCGCCCTCCAAACCACCGCCAAAGGCTTATTCGGAGGGCGGCTCTCCTGAGCCGCCATTCGGCGCGTCAGAAGACGCGCCCTCCGAAGCACCGCCGAAAAAAACGGCGCGCGCCCTCCGACAACAAATCAGTTCCTACCATCACCGGTGGCTACTGCCAAAATTAGGACGCCAGCACATCTATCGTTGAGCGGATACGCAGGGTATAATGTTGGTGGAGGCGAAAACATTTGGGGCGTATTGTGCAATTACCGCCCGATGTCGCGTCCCAAATCGCTGCGGGCGAGGTCGTGGAACGCCCGGCGTCCGTCGTCAAAGAACTCGTGGAAAACGCCATTGACGCAGGCGCAACGCGCATTGCCATCCGCGTAGAGGACGGAGGCAAAAAACTCGTCCGCGTTAGCGACGATGGCTGTGGTATGGACAGCGAGGATGCGGTGCTGGCATTTCAGCGCCACGCCACCAGCAAAATCCGCGACGCCGATGATTTGTGGCGCATCACGACGATGGGGTTTCGGGGCGAGGCTTTGCCATCCATCGCAGCCGTCGCCCGTGTGGAGTTGCTGACGCGCCCGCCCACCGCTGAACGCGGCACCCGAGTCGTCATGGAAGGAGGTATCTTGCAAAGGGTAGAACCTGCCGGTTGCCCCGCAGGGACGACGGTGACCGTCACCGCCCTGTTTTTCAACACGCCCGCGCGGTTGAAGTTTTTGAAAGGAGCGTCCACCGAATTTGCACACATCGCTGAAGTCGTCAGCCGCTACATCCTTGCCTTCCCCGACATCGCCTTTACGCTGGAGCACAACGAGCGGGAGGTAATGCGCCATGTCCCGACCGGCGACCCCAAAGGGGCGTTAGCGGAAGTGGTAGGTCGTGAACTGGCAGGGCAATTGGTGCCCGTCGCCTACCACGAACCACCTTATACGGTGCACGGATTCGTTTCCCCTCCGACAGTCAGCAAGCCGACCCGCAGCCATCAGTGGTTTTTCGTCAACCGCCGCTTTGTCCGCAGCAAAACCCTTACGGCTGCTGTCAGCCACGCCTATCACGGCTTTTTGCCCGAAGGGCGCCAACCGATTGCCATCCTGTTCGTGGACCTGCCACCTGAATTGGTGGATGTCAATGTGCACCCTGCAAAGATTGAAGTGCGCTTCCGTAAAGAGGCGGAAGTGCAAAGCGTTCTCGTTCGCGCGGTGCGCGAAGCGTTGGTTGCAGGGCAAATTGTGCCTGCCGTCCCGTTGACGCAAGTTGCCCTGTCGGTGTCGTCCTCCGAAACCGTTTTGCGACCGCCTTCTTCTCCCCCAGCCACTGCGTCCCAACGCGACCTGACCGATTTCCGCACCTTGCTACGCGTGCGTTTCGGGCGCGCAGCGGTTCCCGAAGAGCCGGTGTCTCCACCTCCGTCTTCATCCGTTGAGCCAGCCGCATCCTCCGCTGGCTCACCACCTGAAGTCGCTGCCGCACCGGTTGCTTCCGCTACGGTAGCCGTTCCGCCTTCACCCGCCACGCCACTGGCAGCGCAGCGCTTAGCCTCTCGCGAAGCGGCGCTGCTTCCGCGTCCTGGGGCGCTTACCCCGCTTAAGCAATTGGCGGTGACTTACATCCTTGCCGAGAACGAGCAAGGGGACTTGTTCATCGTCAGCCAGCATCGGGCGCATGAACGAATTTTGTTTGAGCGGTTATTGGAACAAGCGGAAACAGACGAAGTAGCGCGGCAGGGCTTGGTCGTGCCTTTCACCTTGAGTTTGGGGCAAGCGCAAGCAGCGTTCGTGGAGTCTCACTTGGCGGTGTTGCGCCGAGCCGGTTTTGAAGTTGAACCTTTCGGACGCAACACTTACCTGGTGCGGACTGTCCCCGCCGCCATCGCCCAACGCGATTACGAACGGCTACTGCACGATTTGGTTGATGAACTGATGGCAGGACATTTCGCCGGCGCGGGCGAGTTGTTCCGCGATTTACTGGCGACATTGGCGTGCAAAGCCGCGATCAAAGCCGGCGATGTGTTGAGTCATGAGGAAATGCAGCGCCTTTTGGACGAACTGTTGGCGTTGGACAACCCAGCGCTCTGCCCGCACGGCCAACCCATCCTGATCGCTTTGACGAAAGCGGAATTGGACAGACGCTTTGAACGGTAAACGACCACGCTTAGCCGCGCATGCCGTTGCGCCTTACGGTGCTCCGACCGACCCCGAAAACCGCGCTATAGGGATGGTGCTGGTCGTGAACGGCGACGGACCGACGGCTGCTATTACAAAATAGCCACGACCTTGTGGGAGTGAGCGAACGGTTTAAACAGCGTTGGGAGGACGGGTCCGCTGCCCACCCCTTCCACGCGATGCGTGCACAAAGGAGTGGGAAGGCGCAATGACGCTGCCCATCGGTTGGTTTTCAACGGGGCGCGATGACGCGGCGCTGTGGCTGCTGCGAAAGACGCTGGACGCTATCCGCGCCGGGTTTTTGCCCCTTGAAATTGCGTTTGTTTTTTGCAACCGTGAAATCGGCGACGCCCCAGAAAGCGACGCGTTCCTTGCGTTCGTGCAGCAGCAAGGGCTGCCGCTTATCGCTTTTTCGTCCCGTCGGTTTCTGCCCGATTTGTGGCGCCGAGGCAAAGAGGGCGACTCAGCGACGCTGCAGGAATGGCGGCGCCGCTACCACGAGGAGGTTGCCCGTCGCCTCGCGCCTTTTCTTGACCGCGTGCCCTTTTCGTTTCTGGCGGGTTACATGCTCATCGTCAGCGACGATTTTTGCGAACGCTACACGCTGCTCAATTTGCATCCCGCATTGCCGGGTGGACCGAAAGGGACATGGCAGGAAGTCATCTGGCAACTCATCCGTCAGCGCGCTCAATGGGCAGGGGCGCAAATCCACCTTGTCACGCCTGAACTGGACAGCGGTCCACCCGTCAGTTTTTGCCGTTTGCCCCTCCAAACGCCAGAGTTGCGCCCGTTGTGGGAGGCGTTGGATGTCAAGTTGCGCCGCCAAACCCTTGACGCCATCATCGCAACGGAAGGGGAACGCGAACCGTTGTTTGCCGCCATCCGTCAACGGGAGTTGCGCCGCGAATTGCCCCTTATCTTGCTGACGCTCAAAAAGTTGGCGCAAGGTGAGATACACCTGCGCGATAAGCAAGTGCTTTGGCACAACTCGCCAGCGCCGCACGGGGTTGACCTGACTGAAGAGGTGGAAGCGTTCTTGGAAGCGCCAAATATTTACGGGACGGGTGATAGCGACGATGTTGGTCGCATTTGACTTAGAAGGACCGCTTTCGCCGCAGGACAACGCTTATGAGGTGATGTCGCTCATCCCAGACGGACGGCGGCTGTTTGAGCGGCTGAGCCGCTACGACGACCTGTTAGTGCTATCGGGGCGCCCCGACTACGAAGCCGGAGACACACTCAAACTCATCGTGCCTTTCCTGCTGGCACATGGGATCAACGAGAACCATATCCGACAAGTGTCGGAACGAGCGGCGCTGACGGAGGGAGCGGTAGAGTGCGTTCAGGCGATTTGGGCGCACGGGTGGCAACCTTGCATCATTTCCACCAGTTACGCCCCCCACGCTTTGAGCGTTGCGCGGCGCGTCGGTGTCCCGCCCGATTTGGTGGCGGCGACGCCCGTCGATTTCGCCGCGTGGGAAGGGGCAATGACCGACGACGCCTACAGTTTCATCCTGTCGTGGCAGCGCCGCATCTTGGAGTGTCCTGCCGACGACGATGACGGGCTCAAACGGTTGTGCGACGAGTTTTTCTGGCAGCATCTGGTCAAGTTCCCCATCGGCGTCGTGTTGGAGTTAAAAGTGGTCGGCGGACGCCGCAAGACCGAAGCGTTGCAGCGCTTCGCCCAGCAGGCAGGCGTGCCGTTAAGCCAGTGCGTCGCCATCGGTGATAGTATCACCGACGCCCATTTGCTGCGCACGGTGCGCGAATCGGGCGGTTTAGCCGTCGTGTTCAACGGCAACGAGTATGCGCTTCCTTACGGCAATGTCGGCATCGCAGCGACAGATTTGCGAGCGATTTTACCCGTGCTCATCGCGTTCGCTCAAGAGGGGCGAGACGGCGTTCAACAATGGCTCCAACGACGGGTAAGCCAAGACGATGGGCAGGCGTATTACCACTGGTTGGACGGTGACGAGTGGCAAAATGCCTTGCCCGTGCACCGACGGTGCCGTCAGCAAGTGCGGGGGCAAGCGGCGAAACTGGGGTGAGCGCTTGTGGCGAATTTGACCGTCGTCGGCTGCGGCGCGCTCAATTGGGACTGCTTGTTCAAAGTTCAGCAACTGGTGACGGACAGCGAAAGTATCGTGGAAGAGAGTTTTGAAGCGCCAGGTGGATCCGCAGCGAACACGATCTACGCCCTCGCCAAGTGGGGGACACCGACGGGGTTTCTCGGTGCTGTCGGCGACGACTCGGAAGGGCAACACATTATCGCCGATTTGCAAGGCGTCGGTGTGGACACCCAACACATCCGCGTCGTAAAAGGACAGCGAACAGGGCGGGTGCTCGGGCTGATAGACAGCAAAGGGCGCCGCTCGCTGTATGTGCAGCCGGGTGCTAACAAAGCCCTACGGCTGACGGAAGCCGATCTCCATTTCGCCGCCCGCGCTGAGTGTGTGCATTTGTCCTCATTGGTCGGGGACGCGATGTTAGAGCAGCAACAATGGCTGGTGCAACAACTGCCCAAAGATGTTTTGGTGAGTTTCGCACCGGGCACGCTGTATGCCCAGCGGGGCGCAGCCGCGTTGGAAAGCCTTTTAAGGCGCGCCACCGTGTTGTTTTTGACCCGTCACGAACTCGCGTCGCTGACAGGCACAGAAAATTTAGAAGCCGCCGCACAGCAACTGTGGTCGTTAGGCGTAGAGGTGTTGGTCGTCACGCTCGGAGAGCAAGGTAGTTGGGTCGGCAGTAACGGCAAAGGGCGGTTTGCCCCGTCCGTGCAAGCCCATGTCGTGGACACCACCGGTGCCGGCGACGCCTTTGCGGCGGGGTTTTTGTGGGGATTTCTTAACGGGCGCCCGCTGCCCGAATGTCAGCGGTTGGGCACAATTGCCGCTGCGTTTTGTCTACGGGCGTTGGGCGCCCGCACGGGCACACCGACACTGGACGAGTTGTTAGCGGTCGCGTTCGGTTAGACCCCTCTTTACAACCGCGCCAGTAAGTTAGTTAAGGCTTCGTTCAACGCGTAAGCGACGACTTCGGGTGCCAAGCGTTCGCGCCACGAGGGGTCGCTGAACCGCAGGTCAATGTGCCAGTGGCGCAACCGTTCCCGCTGCAATGTGCGCATCAGTTCGGCGAACCGCGCGACGACATTTTGGTCTATCAACACCGTGATCGGTTCGCCGTCCACCGAAATCAGCCCGTCTCCTTGTCGGAGGCGCGCCGTGATCGTGTAACGCGTTTTGCTCTCCACATGGCAAACCCGAATGCCGGTGTCCTGTTCATCCCCTTCGCTGTGAACGGACGCTGTCGGTGTTTCCGGATCGGTCGTCGGGAAGTGTTCCCGCTCATCCATGCGTCGCCCACCTCCTCGTTGCCATCGGATGTTGCCCAAGTTTAATACATTGGCGGCATAATTGAAAACGAGCCGTGCACTGACTGAGGTGACGGTGCGATGCGGGCGTTGCTTTGCCCCCGATGTGGGGAATGGATGGACGAAACGCATCCGGATTTTCCGCGATGCGTTTTTTGCGGCGAGCACCTGTTGCGGTGCGGGTTGTGTCGCCATTTCCCCGGCGACGGTCAAGTTTGCCCGCGCGCTAAAGGACACCCCATCGTTTACACCAGCACGGTTCTCCCCTGCCCGCATCACGCACCGGTGCGTTCCGTTCGGCGGACTGGTGCTTGGCTGCCGCCCCAAACGCAATGGCAGTTAGCGGCGTCGCTAATGCTAACATTGAGCGTCATCATCGTCGCTATCTTTTCCCGCCCGACACCCCCTCGCTTGCTGTTAACCGCCGTCGCGCCCCGCCAAGTGGTTCTCGGCGACACTTGGGAGATGCGGTTGTTGGTTCAATCGGACAGGCGCTCACCCCTGCGGTTACGGCTGGACCGGCGGTTGCTGCACGCTTTTCAGTTGGTAGGGTTGACACCGTTACCGTTACAGGTGAACCGATACGGCGATTGGTATGAGTTTTTGTTGCCGACACGGTCTGAACCGCAGCCCGTCGTCGTGCGGTTCAAAAGCGTGCAATTGGGCGACTACTTTATGCGCGCCGTCGTCCTTAACACCCGCACGCAAGCGGAATGGCGCGGTCGCGTCCGCGTCGTCAAAACAGTGCCCCCTCGTCAACCGCCTAAACCGTTGGGTGTGTTGGCGATGGCTCTGCGGAGGTGACGAACGATGCCGCGCGATATCGCCCACGACAAACAGACAGCGATGCAAGTGCGGCGGGAGTTTTTACGCGCGGGCTTAGATATCTCGCGCCTGGAGGTCGTCAATGTGTCGGGCAACATCTCCTTGTATGGATGGATCGGACGGGCTAAAGGCGACACTTCCACCGACAGCGTGGAAGCCCGCATCCAGCGTGTGATTGACCGCATCAAGCGCATGCCCGGCGTGCGCGATGTCGTCAATTACGCTCGCGTCCGTGAAGGATAACCCTTCGCCAAAGGAACACACAGTGTCTGGAGGAACATTCAATGCGTGGGATGATTCTGGCAGCGGGTGAAGGGACGCGCTTGCGTCCGCTGACTTTCGCCCGACCGAAAGCATTGGTGCCCGTCTTAACCGTGCCCATCATGGCGAATCTCGTGCGTTGGTTGCGCGCCTTCGGTGTTACGGAACTGGCAGCCAACCTTTGGTATCGGGGCGCGGATATTGAGCGGTTCTTCGGCGACGGCAGCGCGTTCGGTGTGTCCTTGACTTATTTGCATGAGGACGAACCGCACGGCACTGCCGGCGCCGTGAAACTGATGGCGGATTTTCTTTGTGCCCTTGACGATACTTTTGTCGTCGTCGGTTGCGACGAGTTAATTGACTTGGATTTGGCTGCCATGTTGCGGTTTCACCGGGAACGCAGCGCCCTTGTCACGATTTCCCTGGCGCTGGTAGACGACCCCCGCGAATTTGGTGTCGTGCAATTGGCGGATGACGGTCGCATCGTCGGTTTCATCGAAAAACCCCGCCACTGGGCGCAAGGGCACGCCCTCGTCAACTCGGGTGTGTATTTGCTGGAGCCGGAAGTCGTAAGACGCATCCCTGACGGCTTTTACGACTTCGGGCGGCAACTGTTCCCGGCGTTGGTGGCGGAAGGGGCACCCATTTACGGCTTTGTCAGCGACGGCTACTGGAACGATATCGGGCACATCGGTAACTATTGGGGCGCTAACATCGCTGCTTTGCACAAACGGGTGATCCTTCACGAGTGTCCGCTGCGCGAGGTTGCCCCTTGCGTGTTCATCCACCCTTCAGCCCAAGTTGCCGACACGGCACGGCTCGTTCCCCCGTGTGCCATCGGTGCCGCGACGGTCGTGGACGAAGGCGCCATCGTCGGCGGTGAAACAGTGGTCGGGGACGGGTGCCGTATCGGGCGTGGCGCTGTCGTGGAGCGCTCCATCCTTTGGTCCCACACCTCTATCGCTCCTGGAACGCACCTCGCCAATTGCATCGTTACCGACGGTTGCTTCATTGCAAGCGATGAACCGTTACGCCACGCCGTCATTGTCGGTCAAAACCCGTTTCACTTCAGTTGAACAGTGACGACGGCAGCGGAAAAGGGCGGAAGGGTGATTTGAACAGTTTGTCCGTCGTGACGGGTTTTTGCCGATCGGGGGCGAACGCGGTGCGGCGCCGTCAGTGCGTTGCGCGCCGAGAGATCGCCGGGCGCGACGACAGATGCTTTGGCGTTAACGACGAGGCTATCGGCAGCGATTTGCCATATCGCGGAAACAGTTTGCGACGATGGGTTAACGACTTTGATGAACACTGTTTTGCCGTCCGCCGATTTCGTCGCGATGGCGTTGAGAGGGTGGGCAAGCCCCTCCATGGCGACCACGAAAGGGGCGTAATGGTCCCGCCACAGTTTCATCACGACATAGTTGGGTGCGGGGAACCAAGTGCGATGGTCAAAGTTGATGAACGCATTGTCCCACTCCCGCTGACCGTCCGGTCGCACCCCCGATCGCCAATGGCGCATCAACAGGGCGGGGCTGGCTATTTCCACGACATCACCGCACCGCTCAAAAACATTCAGCAGCCCCGCCGCATACAAGCCCGTCCGCCAGTCCGTGCTCTGCGCGTTCCATTCTGAGACGAACAGTTTGATGTTGGGGTTACGCGAGTTCGCGACGATTTTCGCTGTCTCGCGAATGAAGCGTTCAAAGGCTGCAGGACCGTCCGCAAAGCGGTTGGGGTCTTCGTAATGGTGGATGCTCAGGTAGTCAATCAATTCGGCGCACCGCTCAATGAGGGTGCGGTTCCACCGCAACGCCCCTTCACCTAACCCGCCGCTGCCGCAGGCGATGATTTTGATGGTGGGGTCAACTTTTTTGAGAGCGGGCACAAACCGCCGCACCGCTTCGGCATACGCTTCGGCGCCCATGTGCCAAGTCTCGTTGTCAATTTCCCACAGTTTGACGGCATACGGTTCAGGGTGCCCGTTGACGGCGCGCATACGCCCCCATCGGGAGGTCGCCGCACCGTTGCAATATTCCACCCAGTCCATGGCATCCTGCAAGAACGCCTGTTCGTCGGCGTTCGCCCCGTTCCACAGCCTCGTGCCGATGTTGATGACAAGGATAGGTTCTGCCCCTACCAACCGACACAACCGGATGAACTCATCGGTGCCGAAAGCGTTGACCTCAAGGTCGTCCCATATCGGGCGCGGGTAAGTGCGGCGTTGGTGTTGCGGACCGATGCCGTCTTTCCAGCGGTAAGCCGATGCGAAACAACCGCCCGGCCAACGGATGGCTGTCGGGCGCAGCCCTTTCAAAGCGTCCAACAAATCAGGGCGGAAGCCTCCGGTGCGGCGACTGCTTTCCGCCATCAGGCTGACTTGGTCTAACCAAACACGGGCGGGTGGCAAAGCGACGAGTTCCAGCGCGGCGTCGTTTGCCGATGCCCTCGGGGTGAGAGTGAAAGTGACCTCCCGCCAAGTTCCTATCGGTGCGGGCAGACGCTGCTCAGCAAGTGTGCGGCGTCCGTCACGCAATCGCACGACCAACCCGTTAGGCGCTTTTCCCCGCACCCACACGGAACCGTGATACTTTTCGCCCGCCCTCACGCTCATGGGCGCTTGACGCACCCCGGCTTCGCCGTCAGAGCAAGCGACGAGTTGACAGCGTTGACTGTTGAGCGGGTTATCGGTTGTCAACGCGAACACACCCGTGCCGACCACTTGCCAGTGGCGGGCTGTTGGCGTTGGCGCGACCTGCGGCAACCCTTGAAATAGCACGGTGCCGTCCAAAGCCGTGATTTTCAGGTTGCGGAAGCGAGCGCGTGTGTTCCAAGTCCCGACCCCTACGCCTCCCTGCAGAATTGGTGCCTCGTTGTCGGTAAAGTCCAGCAACCGGTGGTCGTTCAGCCACACTTGAAAACGGTTCCCTTCGCATCGCAGGCGGATGCGATACCAATGTCCCGCTTCAATGCGCCCGGGCACCATCGGTGACACCACGCGCCATCGCCCTTGTCCTGTCCGTCCCCGTTCAATGGCGTGGCGGGTATTGTCCCATCCGCCCAAGTTCAGCCAGTAAAAGTCGCGATCGCTTTGCACCCGAAACAGCACCAAAAACCCTTCGTGTCCGTCCACCTTTTGTGCCTCCAGCGTAAATTCGTAGTCGCTCCAGCGCAAGTCCCCGAAAACCAGCCGCACATTTTCGGCGATCGCCTCTTGCACCAGCGTTCCGTTGTCAACCGACCACAGCCCCTCTGACGGCACCTCTTCAAAACTGCGGTTCCAAACCATCTCACCCCATAACCCGCCGTGCACGGAGTGATAAATGTGCTCAAGGAAGTGAGCGTAGATCTTCTCGTCGACACGGTGGATAACTTGCGCGGGGTTGATCGTCAAACGAACGACAGTTTCGCCTGCGGGCTGACTAGGCGGACTGAATCCGCTAAACGCTGCCAACATCGCTCCTGCGAACCCTAAAGCGGTGACACCATGACGCCGCTGCACCCTTCGCTTCACCCCTTTGTCCCTTAACTTCTCTTCGTCCATCCGCTCCGCAAATTGTCCGTTACTACATTTTGTCGCTGACATGGAAGATGGACAGGAAAGCAACAGCCTTGCCAATTGGCTCTGACCGAACAGTGGCATAGTAAATGCCAAGCAAGCGGGATGAGCGTAAGCACCCGTTAACCGCGAAAGAAGCGAAAGACGGGCAAGGAGAACGGATTGGCATCCGTTCGTGACGACCATCGTGCGCCGGCGCACTTTTGCTGAGACGGTTCGGTTCATGCTGTCGCCTAACGAAAACCCGTTTTTTGCTGTCTTGTGGCGGCAGCAACGGCGGAACATGAGGCAAGCCTTCATGCATTGGGGTGTGGCGCTGGGTGCTATGTGGCTGGCATTTGCCCTCGCCCTCGCGATTTCGGTCAACAGGGCGGTGCCACTGCACCGGGTTGGTCCCATCCTGTTTGAAGTCGTGGCGTGGGTGCATTTCATCATCGCCAGCATTTACGGGACACATTTGTGGCGGCGGGCAAGGCATTTCGTTCGGCAGGAAGTGCTCCCGCAGTTATTGCTGACGGGCGTGCCGCCTTTGTGGATGACACTGGCATTGCCCATCTTTCCGCTCTTCATGCAGGTTTACCTCGCTGTTTTGTGTTTGCCCTTTTACGCCGCCGCCATCGCCTTCGGCGGCGGTTCGTGGCTGGCGGCTTGTTTGAGCCTCGCCGTCATCGTGTGTTTAGGGCTATTGGGTGCGGGCGGTTGGTGGGTGTCGCTGCAGTTTGTCTTCCGCATCGCTGGCTTCACCGTGTGGGCGAATCTGCCTCAGTGGCTGCTGCAGCCTGTCACGGTTTACGCGTGGGCAATTCCTGCAGGGGCGCTCGTTGCTGTCGGTTTGCCGCTGGTCATGGCGGTGATAGCGGCTGAGTGGGCATGGGCGTTAGAGCCGCGCCTTTATCCCGCTCAAGCAAAAGTGCGGGCGTGGGCGGATTGGCTGTGGGCTGTCGCCTTCCTTTTCGTGTGGGGCTTTGTGTGGGCGCACGGTTTGCCTGGCGAGTTTGAAGCCAAAGTCGCCTTCACCCTCTGCGCTTTGTGGATGCTCAGGAGCCTAACCATCTGGTTCGCCGCGCAAACGAAGCGCGATAAAACCCCTTACTTCCCGACCCGCTCTGCCAAAGGGTCGGTGCGCGATGCGTTTTTGACGGGCGCGGTTGTGCTGGGTGTGGGCGCCCTTACAGGGTGGGCAAGTAAGGTTCCCGTCTCAACACTGGTGCGCACGAGCGCTATCGCCGTCACCCTGAACCTCGTTCATGCTGTCGCCTTTGGGCTCAGTTTTGCGTGGTGGCAAAAGTTCCTCAGCGCGAAAAAACTTTCTGCGCTGTGGCTGTTGGCGTTTTTGGTTTGGTGCGCCGCACCGTTTGGGGCAATTTTTATGCCGTCCCTAAGCCCGTTGTTTGGCGTGCACGGCTACTTGGTGCCGCTGACTTTATTGCCGCCGGCAGCCGTGCAACGGCTCACGGGTAACTTCCTTTCCGCACCGCCTGCGTGGTGGGCGACGGCAACAGTGCAACTGCTGTGGAGCGCATGGCTGTGGTGGTTAGAGCGGCGCGCCCCACTGACGCCGCCGGCAAGGGACGACACGCAACCCCGTGATGTGCTTTCAGAGACCCATCCGCTGTGGGGCTGGCTGGTGCGTTGGGAAGGGCAACTGTGCGAGCGCCTCGCCAACCCGTTGGTGACTTTACAACTGCGCTGGCAACGCCGGTTTAAAGCGCTGGCAGGCACGATGGAAACGGGCGTCGTGCTATTGCTGTTAGTGGCGTTCAGCATCGCCGCCGCCATCGTTTACCCGGAGCCCGCGTTGGTCAAATTCGTCAACGGTATGGTGGCGCGGCTGCCAAGCCTTGCGGGGTTGGCGGCACTTTTTGTCGCCTCCATTGCCCTCGGCGTTTTGGACCAAAAGGTGGCGCTGTGGCAGTTGGGACACAAACGCATCTTGGAGCAGTTCGTTCTGGCACCCTTGACACCCCAGCAATGGCAGTTTGGCTTTTGGTTTCCGCGATTTTGGCTGAGCGTCAAAGCGATGCTGCCCTACGCTGTCGGCGTTTGGTTTGGCGTGCTGTTGCTTCCCACACTGGACAGGTTTTTGCTGGCGCTCCTTATCACTGCCACGCTGCCCGTTGCGGTCCTCGCTATCAGCCTCAGCGGCTTAGTCAGCAGCCTCATCAGCGTCGTAGAAAGTTACGCCCTCGGCTGCCTCTTTTTGCCCATCGTTGTCGGCATCGCCAGTATCACGATGCCGATAGCCCTCTTCACCGCCAGAGTGCAGGTGCACGCCATCCTTTGGGCGGCGATCGGAGGAGCAAGCGTTTTGGGGCTTTTTCTGGAGTGGATGCTTTTAGCGCGGTTGAAAGCGTTGCGCACACCTGACGGCTACGACCGCTGGCTGCAACTGGCAGGACAACGCGCCCGCCGCGTCCAACGAACATGACCCTTTTGCCTCGCAGATGGCGCTACAATAACGGCAGCGGTGCGATGCCGACACCAACCGCATCAGGGGGGTTGACGATGCAGTTTCACATCCGCGACGAATCGCTGGCGGACGATGGGCTCAAGCAGATTGAGTGGGCGGAGTGGCAGATGCCCGTGTTGCGTCAAATCCGCGAACGGTTTGAGCGGGAGAAACCGCTGCAGGGCATCAAAATTGGGGCGTGTTTGCATGTCACGAAGGAAACCGCCAACTTGATGCGCACGCTCGTCGCCGGCGGGGCGCAAGTGGCATTGTGTGCGTCCAACCCGTTGAGCACGCAGGACGAAGTGGCGGCGGCGTTGGTCAAGCATTTTGGCGTCCCCGTTTTCGCTATTCGGGGCGAAGACACCGAGACCTACTACAAACACATTCACGCCGTCTTGGACATGCAACCCGACATCACAATGGACGACGGCGCCGATTTGGTCTCCACGCTGCACAAAGACCGCCGCGACCTGTTGCCCAAAGTGCGGGGCGGCACGGAAGAGACGACGACGGGCGTCATTCGGTTGCGCAGTATGGCGCGCGATGGCGTGTTGGCGTATCCCATCATCGCCGTCAATGACGCCTACACCAAGTTTTTGTTTGACAACCGCTACGGGACGGGGCAAAGCGCCATTGACGGGATTTTGCGGGCGACCAACTTTTTGCTGGCGGGTGCGACCGTCGTCGTCGCAGGTTATGGCTGGTGCGGACGGGGCATCGCGCTGCGGGCGCGGGGCATGGGGGCTCGCGTCATCGTCACGGAAGTCGACCCGCTGCGGGCGTTGGAAGCGGTCATGGACGGGTTTGAAGTCATGCCGATGGCGGACGCCGCGCCCAAAGGCGATGTGTTCGTGACGGCGACAGGCGATGTGCGGGTCATCACCGTTGAGCACATGGCGGCGATGAAAGACGGCGCTATCGTGTGCAATGCGGGGCATTTTGATGTGGAAGTGGATGTCAAGGGACTCCAACAAGCGGCGACCAAAGTGCGGCGCGTCCGCCCATATGTGGACGAATTCACCTTGCCTAACGGCAAACGGGTGTTTTTGCTGGCGGAAGGACGGTTGGTCAACTTGGCGGCAGCGGAAGGGCACCCCGCTGCCGTCATGGACATGAGTTTCGCCAACCAAGCCTTCAGCGTCGCCTACTTGGCGCACCATGCCCCCGAACTGACGAAGGATGTTCATCCCGTCCCGCGCCAATTGGACGAAGAGGTGGCGCGGCTCAAACTGGCAAGCATGGGCGTGCGCATTGACACGCTGACGCCTGAACAGCAACGCTACCTGAGCAGTTGGGAGGAAGGGACGGAGTGAAGAAGCAAAACCCAGAGGTGTATGTCCTACACGCACCGAAACTCTTGACGCGCTTTCTGAGCGAGATTGCGTCAGGCGCCTCGTCATATGCGGTGCACCAGAAGATGCGTCTGCCGACGAGCGGAGGGTGATGTTCAACCGTGTGGGCAGCGGCAGCGGCGTTCATCTTAGGCTGCTTGCTACGCTGGCGGTGGCGCGAAGGGGCTTGTTGGTGGTTGCCATGGGCGGCTGGGGCTGTCGCCGCCCTCTCCGGGGCTACCGCCTCACTGCATCTTTTGCTGATAGCGGCGATGGCTGTGTTCGCCGTCCTTGCCGGCGTAGCGGCGCGGTTGCCCTACCGCTGGCAACGCGAGGTAGGCACATTGGTCGCCGCCCTATTGGTCACTTCCGCTGGGTTACGCATTGAAACTATCAAAGTGCCCTTCGCCTTGCAGTTCGCAAACTTGGGCGGTTGGGCTGTCCCCGTGGCGACCGTGTGGTTGTGGCTGTTTACCGCATTGTTCCGCCCGACAGCCCGCTTGCGCGGGTTAACTTGGAGCGTCGCCGTTGTAAGCGGGCTCACCTTCGCCTTCATCGTCGTGCAGACGCAATCGCAACCGACCCTTGCCCTCGCGCTGGCATTGGGCTGTGCCGGGCTGGGGGTAACGCTGTGGGGGTTGCCAGCGGAAGCCGGCGGCGCCGCCTCCGTCGGGGCGCTGTTGGCGATGGCGAGTGTCGCTGGCGCGTTGAAAAACACCGCCTTTCTTGTCTTCGTCGCCCCCGCGTTGATCTTGGGCGTTCCGGTGTTGGAAATCACTTATCGTCTGCGCGCCGGCGGAGTTTCGTTTACGGGGCGCTTCTGCAGCCTTTTTGACATCCTTACCGTTGAGGGTGTTGACGAACGACGCGCCTTATGGCTGCTGACGGTCGTTCACGCTTACCTTTGCCTTTTGGCGGTCTTGTTGGTGCTTTGGATGGAGATGCACTTTGCGTTCAAGGTGTTGCTGATGGGTGTGTGGTTGACCGTTGGCATTGCGCTGTTCTGGGTCGCTGTGCGGCTCAGTGCCCGCAAGCACCTGCCCGACCTCAAACGGGTCAACCTCCTCGGCGTGCCTGTGACCGCCGTGACCATGGACGAAGCGCTGAGCATTTTGGAGCGCCTTATCGCAGAACGACGCACTCACTTGGTGGTCACTTCCGACGCATCGGCGTTGGTGCGGGCGCAAGAAGACGACGAGTTTCGCCGCATTGTCCAACAGGCGGATTTGGTGACGCCCGACGGCATCGGCGTCGTCTGGAGCGCTCGGTTGCTGGGCTTGCCCATCTACGAGCGAGTGCCGGGCGTGGAGTTGATGGCGAAGTTGTGTGAACGAGCGGCACAAAGGGGATGGCGCGTGTTCCTGCTGGGCGCCAAACCCGGCGTAGCGGAGCAAGCCGCTCGCAACCTGCAAGCCCGTTACCCCGGCTTACAAATCGTCGGCACCCATCACGGCTACTTTACACCCGAAGACGAACAGCAAGTGCTGGAACAAATCCGCACGGCTCAGCCCGACATTTTGTTCGTCGCCTTCGGCATCCCCAAGCAAGAGAAGTGGATCGCCCGTCACGCCGATGTATTGCAAGTGCCCATTTGCATCGGTGTCGGCGGCAGTTTTGATGTTTACGCCGGCGTTGTCAAGCGCGCCCCCGAATGGGTGCAGCGGTTGTGTCTGGAGTGGCTCTACCGCACGCTGAAAGACCCAAAGCGGCTGCCGCGTTTGCTGTCCATCCCCAAATTGATGTGGCTGGTCGCCAAAGCGCTGTGGCGGCAACGGACGCCGAACACCGAAACACTACCGTGAGCAAATGAAGGAAGAATGGACGCATCGCCCTGCTATCGTCGCCGTAACGCCCAAAAGGCGTCTTCGGACGCAACCGTTGGGAAGGGTGGAGCCTGTATGTCGGAAGCAATCAACTTGTCCGTCACGGTCACGGGCATCCCAATGCGGACGCCGCTGATTTTGGCATCCGGCTGCTGCGGCTACGGCGAAGAGATGGAGCGCCTTGAGGGATGGCGGTGGGACTGCGTCGGTGCGGTCGTGCTCAAAGGCGTTACGCTCAACCCACGCAGGGGTAACCCGCCACCGCGTGTCGCCGAAACGGCGGCGGGTATGCTCAACAGTATCGGGTTGCAAAACATCGGTGCAGACGCGTTAGTGCAAAAAATCAACGAGCAATTGCACCGATTGCCTGTCCCACTGATCGCCAATGTCAACGGGGAAACGGTGGACGAGTTTGTGCAGGTGTGCGAAAAGTTGCGGCATGCCGATGCCCTCGCCGCCGTTGAAGTTAACATCTCGTGCCCCAACATCGCTAAAGGCGGCATTGAGTTTGGGATGGAACCCGAGACGGCGGCAGAAGTCGTGGCAGCGGTGCGGCAAGTGTGGCGCAAACCGCTCTGGGTCAAACTGTCGCCAGAACCCCACGCGATTGCCGAGATCGCCGACGCCTGCGTCGTAGCAGGTGCCGACGCATTGTGCCTCTGCAATACTTTTCCCGCTCTCGCCATTGACACGCGTTTTGTGCCGCCCCAACCCCGCTTGGGCACCGCCTTTGGTGGGCTTTCAGGACCCGCCATCAAACCGATCGTCGTGCGGAAAGTGTTTTTGGTCGCCCAACGGTTGCGACAGCAGGGGAAATCTGTGCCGCTCATCGGTGTCGGCGGCATTTGGAGCGGTGCGGATGTGCTGGAGTATTTCGCTGCCGGAGCAACTGCGGTGCAGTTGGGCACCGTCCTCTTTTCCGACCCATTGGCACCTGTGCGCATTGTAGACGAACTAACCACTACCCTTCACCGCTTCGCCGAACAAACTCACGACCCCCGCTGGCGGGACATTCGGAGTTTTTGCTTTGTTGAATTTCCCTTTCAGCAATGCCTCGGAGGGCGCGTCTCCTGACGCGCCGTTATGTTTTCATGCCGTTTTTTTCGGCGGCTCAGGAGAGCCGCCCTCCGACCAAACCCCATTTTTCAACACAGCAGGGGTTTTTCGGGCATCTTCCAAGAGCGCCTTTTGGTGTCTTCGCCCGTTTGAAAAAAGCGCCCCTGCAGGCAAATTCCCCTGCAGGAGCGCACCTCCAACCTTCTTATGGTGCATTCAGCGCTAACGCTGTTCCGGTTGGGAGGGTGCAGGCGACGGCGTTGGCGCTCCCCCTGTCGGGCCGCCGGGTTTAGGGCGCTGCTGTGAGACACCTGTCTCGGGAAAACCGACAATGGGTTTCTCGCCTGCTTTCCTCCACACGATCATACCAGCAATCACCAGAACAGCCATAATGATAACGATCGCCACCCAAGTCGGCACTTGCTGCTTCATCCCGCTCACCTCCGTTCAGAATTGCCCCCATCCGTGTAAAGCGCCGACGATGCTGTTGTCCGTGCGGTAAAGTGCGTTCCAGCGATACCACTTGACATGTCCGTCACAGTGGATGAGGATGGAACCTTCAAGGTGGCGCGTATAGCGGGCTCGCTTCTGGTCATCCCAAGGTCCAACAGCCCAGTCCTGTGCACAATAACTTTGAGAAGTGCAAGCATTTGCGGAGACAATGCGGTTGCAACATGCATCTTTGTGGGCGGAGTCAGCAATCATGAGCGTTTCGGCTGGCTTTTGAATTTGAGCGATGCTTCTGCCGCGAGAAACTTTGTTGGGGTTACCAGATTGGCCACCACCATCAGTCCAGCCAGCGACGCGGAGGGAGTAACCGTAGCCAATTCTCAACCCCCGCCAAGTGCCAGGGAACGCCCAACCCCAAGCGTAGGTGAGGCGCCCCCAAGTGGTTTGGTCATCTCCACCAGGTGACCATTTGGGAGGGCTGAAATCAAGTCCTGTTTCTGTGCTACCAGAAGCGTTTTATCTTCCGCAGTTGTGGTTGACTTCTGAGAAATCAAGTCCTGTTTCTGTGCTACCAGAAGGACAATCAAAAACTTGAATGTTGCGCATGTAAGGTTGAATGCGGACCAACCAGCGGCGATTGGGGTCATGGCGGTCACCAAGTTGGTTGCCACAAGACCAACATTCTGTCGGCATTAGCCGTTCGTCGTAATCGTTGACATACTGCATCGCTGCCATCGCCATGTTCCGCTCGTTGCTCGTGCACTGCGCTTGCCGCGCCTTTTCGCGAGCCTGGCTGAACACAGGGAACAGAATCGCCGCCAGGATCGCGATGATCGCGATCACCACCAGCAACTCAATAAGCGTAAACGCACGACGCCGCAACATCCGATAACGCTTCACCATCTGATACACCTCCCTTTTAGTTTACAGACAGTCAGGGCACCTTGTGCCCGACGACACTATTCTGACTTGCTGCCCTGCCCATGTCAAGACTGAGAGTTACAAAGCCCACAGATGCCCTCATTAAGACCAACGGAAGCGATGCAGAGGTGCGCCTGCGGGATAGACCCCCCCCTACCCCGCAGGCAAATCGGAGCGCTACTTGCTCTGTGACGGCTGAGGTTGCTGCGGCGCCATGTATCGTCCCATGCCCTGTCGCATTTGCAGTTGTTGGATGATTTGCTGTTTGGCGGCTTCTGGGATGCGGGGGTTGTTTTGGATTTCCTGAATCCGCTGCTGGAGTTCCGTTTGAGGTGATGAGAGCCGCTGCGCTTCCCGTTGGCTGCGAATCTGGGAAAAGATAAGCAAGCCCGCAACGACAATCAGCATGATGCTGACCACGACAAGGAGAGTGTTGCGATGCATAGCGAATCACCTCCGTTTGAAGCGGTAAGCGGGGCAACCCACAAAGGGTTACCCCGCGCCAAGAGTTGCTACCAAGGATACCAACTGGGACGGGGTCCGTTGTTGCAGTAATACATCCCGCCTTCTACGAAAATGTTGCGGAACCACATGATTTGCCCGCGCACCATCGCTTTGGTGTGTCCATCGGCAAAGATGACATTGCAAGTATTGTTGTGGCGGTAGCGGGGCATCATCCCGCAACCTGCCCAGGTCGGGCTGTTCGTGGTGTCAGTGTAGTCGCAGTCGTATTGCAGTGAGATCTCACTACCATCCCGCTGAACATTGGGGTAACCTGTCCAACTGGTCCATTGCCACTCCATGGGACAGAAGTAGTTCCACGACCAAGCCGCATTGTTGCGCCCCATCTCCACCACGATGATCTTGTCGGCAGGAGCATCTATGTTCACCAACCCACGGCTTGGGAACGGATTTAAGCCCCTGCTCGAGTTATCCACGAAAAGGTGGCGATGAGGTCCGTAGGAAGTTGAATGGTTGCGATCGGGGTAAGAAGGGCAAAGCCAGAAGCCACCACCACCGACCCATGTGCCCGATTGCTGTGGCAGGTTCCAAGCAGCCGTTCGCACATAAGGGAAGATGAGCCCTTTCCACTCTTGCTGCGGGATGCCTGAATTACCCCCACCATACTGGGACGGTGGGAAAAACTCGTCGTAGTCCTGCACATATTGAGCGATCGCCATCCCGATGTTCCGCTGGTTAGACAGGCAAGTGACCTGTCGCGCCTTTTCGCGAGCCTGGCTGAACACAGGGAACAGAATCGCCGCCAGGATCGCGATGATCGCAATGACCACCAGCAATTCAATGAGGGTGAAACCGTTGCGACGCATCGTTAAGCACCTCCTTTTCTGATCCGCTACGGTCATCTTGTTAGGACAAGCGGTAAATCACATTCCGTTCACCGCCTCATGGGGGAACTCGTGGATTGGCGCACGATAAGTTCAGGCGCCAGCAACTCCGTCCCTTCAGGCACCACCCCCTTGCGCAGGGCGTCGGTGAGTTTTTGCACGGCGCGTCGCCCCAATTGCTCTACGGGTTGACGCACCGTCGTCAGCGGTGGGTCCAAAAAGGCAGCGGACGCAGGGTCATCAAACCCGACGACGGACACCTCGTCGGGCACCCGCACGCCCCGCTCCCGCAACACCTTCAGCAACACCAGCGTCGTCTCGTAATCCGCTGCGAAAACAGCGGTGGGCAAGGGCACGCTGTCCAACCACTGACGCACCACTTCTTCCCGCACGCCCAAGCGCCGGTCGGGGAACAGCAATGCCCAACGCGGGTCCAATTTGTAGCCCGCTTCACCCGTCAACTTTTGAAAGGCTTCCCAGCGCCGCAGCAAATCCGTCTGCTTCAGGTCCAAATCCACGATGGCAATGTCCTGATGCCCTAATGCCCAAAGGTGCTCTAAGGCGGCTTTGACGCCTACAAAGTTATCCGTGTCCACACAGGGCAAGGTGGGGTCACTGTAGGCGGAAGAGGTCGCCACAAAGGGGATGCGGGCTTTTTGCAACTCCCGCAACACCAGTTCGTCCTCTACCAACGGCGCCAACACGATCAACCCGTCAGCGCCCACCTCTTTGAACAGGTCAGCGTAAAAACTAGGTAGCACCTCGCGGAAAACCAAGCGGGCTCCCAATTCCCCTGCTTCGTGACTGATGCCTCGCATTAACGGACCCCAATAGATGTTGTTTTCGTGGATGCCGTAATGCGACCAAACGACGGCGAAAGTGAGAGCGACTTGCGAGGGGCGTGCTTCCGGCTGCGCAACGAAGGTGCCTTTGCCTTTGACGGCAATCAGCCATCCTTCCCGCACTAACTCGCTGACAGCGCGGTCAACGGTCAACCGGTTCGTTCCGAACAGGCGGCACAATTCCATCCGCCCTGGAAGCGGTTCGCCCGGTTTCAACTCGCCTTGCTCAATGCTCGCTTTGAGCGCGGCTTTAACTTGCTCATAAAGCGGTCGCACGCTCTTGCGCTGCAACCGCAGTTGTGTCCGCAAGGGCATCGCGGTCACCTCACCCACCTAACGCCGCTGTCATTTTAGCATGTTGCCCTATCCATGTCAATAGTGCCCTACCATCAACAACTGTTGCCCTACCAAGAGCATCAAAGCCACTCGGCGAGGCGGTTTTTGGTGCGTTGGAACACCCACCAACCACCTGCGAGGGTCACCAGCGACAACCCAAGCGCCACCACCAGATGCCCCCAGTCAAACGCCATTGGCGTCACGCCGCCGGGCAGTTGGGGCGGAGGCAGCAAAATTTGACGCAATGCCGTGAGGTAAACGGCAAAAGGGTTGAGCAGGTAGACCGGCTGCCATGCGGCAGGCACTTGTTCCGTGAAGTAGATGACAGGGCAGGCGAAAAACAGCAGGCGCAAGACAAAACTGTCCAAGACGAACTTGAGGTCGTGATAGAGCACCGTCAGGCACGAAAGCGCCAGCACCAATCCCGCCAGCAACATCACCAATCCCGCCAGCACAAGGGGCAGCACCAGCAACCAGATCCCCCGCGACAGCAACCAGACGGCGAAATACTCGCGGTAAACGACGAGCGTCAGGTAGGCAAAAAGCACCACCATCGCCAGCAAGTAGTGCACGAGGTTGCTCAGCAGCGACGCAAAAGGCACAATCTCGCGCCGCATCGGGAAAGCTTTGACCAGCGGCATGTGGAAGAGTATAGACGAGCAACCGTCCAGCAACGCGTTTTGGACGAACTGCCAAGTGAAGGCGTTGCAGAGCAAGTAGGCGGAAAAGTTGGGCACCTTTACGCCCAAAAACCACTTGACGACGACCAACCAGATGAACGCTTGCCCGATGGGCGGGGCTAACGACCAAAAGAAGCCCAGCGCCGTCCGCTTGTAACGCACCCGCAGTTCCCGCCACACTAAAACCAACAGCGGTTCCCAAAACGCTAATTGCCCACTGGCTTGCACCCCGCTTCACCTTCCCGTCGGTTTGGGCGAAGGGCGTCGCAAAAAGCGGGCGACAGTCGCGCGGTCGTAAACGCCTGCGATGACGACGCCGTCATAAATCGCCGCGTAAGCGGGTGTTGCTTCCCACCACAATCGCCACAGCAAGTCGCCCAGCGGTGGGTCAGTTTGTCGTGCCAGCAAGATTTCCGTTTGGCTGGCTTGAAAGACGACAAAATCGGCGTCTGGCAAGTCCCTTGGGTTGCCCAACACTGTGATGTCGTCCCGCAGCATTTGTGCCCGCTGGTAAAACTGCATGTAAGTGTGCAACGCGCCGGGAAAAACGAAGACTTTCGTGCCTTGCGGTTGGCGGTTGAGGAAAGGCAAAAGGCTGAACAAATTGACGCCCCAGTAGGTCACTTCAAACCGCTCTTTCGCGCCCTGCACGCCGCCGACCAACGCGTTGTAGTAAGACAAGCCGAACGGATGACTGCTCAGCGTCCCATGCGCAGCGGGTGCTAACAGCACGATGCCCAACGCAGTGACGCAAAGGTGCGGAGATGAAATCCACTGCGCCGCTTTCGCCCGCAGCCACGCCGTCAACGCTTGCGCTGCTGTGCCGAACGCGTAACCCGCCAAGATGCCCAGAAACGGGAAGGCAGGCTCAAACAGCCGAACGCCGTTGTATTTGGGCGTCGTCGGCAGGAGAAACGGGGCGATGTGCACGCAGTAACTGAGGAGCGCCATTTGCGCCAACGCCGGAGCCGTGCCCCATCGCCAGAGCGTTACGCCCGCACCGCACAGCGCCGTTAGCAGCGTGACAGCGGGCACGGTCACTGCCGTCATCACTAACGGGTAATGCCAAGGCGCCATCGCCCATAGCCGACCGAGATAGAAGGTGTGGACGACGAAATGCTTGGCGTGAAAGGTGAAGTAGTCGCGGAAGCGGTGGAGCGGGTCCACCCACAGCCACAACCATGTCGCAAACAAAAACGCCATCGCACCGGCACCGACCAGCGCGATGACGCCCAACGAACGCCCCAATGCCCAGGCGAACGGACGCCACTGCGTTTTGTCGCGCCACATAGAGCGCCAATCGCTTGTCGCCACGACGAACGCGACGGCAGCAGGTATGATGAGGAAGCCGTTGGCTTTGGACGCAAACGCTGCACCGACGCCCAACATCGCTGCGATCAACCGCCACCGACTCGGACGCTCCAAAGCCTGCAGCAACAGCAAAGTCCCGATGACTGTCGTCGCTGTCACGGGCATGTCCATCGTGAGGAAGTGGGCGTCGGCAAACATGCGGGGCATGAAGGCGACGGCGCCGACCGCAAACAATGCGCCTGCACGGGTCAACGGGATGCGCCCGGACCAGTAGATGGCAGCGAGCATCGCACCAAACAGAAACCCCGTGCCTGACCGCATCGCGGCGTAATCGTCGCCCAACAGCGGGGTCATGACCGCGTAACCGAGGGCAGCGATGAGTTTCGGGATAGGTGGGTGCATGTCTTTAGCGTGCCAATAGGTATCAATGACCTCAAACCGAAAGGGCGTCAAGAAATCGCCTCGCATCCAACAGTCAACGAGCAACTGCAGCCATGCCAGATACCTGAGGGCGTAACCGCCATAGATGGGCTCATCGTAACCGACGCCGATGTCGCTTGCCGTCGCCACGACCCAAACGAACGCAACAAACCAGATCGCCAACCCGACAGCGATATCCATCAGCGATGGCTTTAGCCGCTCCCCAAGCCACTTTGCCATCGTTGTTTTGGCAATCGTCGGCGCTTCGTGAGTCGGTTGTGGCGTAGGCTTAACTTTTGAGCGCATTGGGTTTTCACCGAACTCAGCCGTTTTTAGACTTTCGGAGGGCGCTTCTCCTGACGCGCCGATTTTTGGGTTCTTAAAGAGTTTCGGTAGATCATAGCGTCGCCCTTTCTATGGGCGACGGCAGTTTCAAACGGCTGTCGGGGACAAGCCCCGACGCTACCGTTCTGTTGGAAATACTCCAATCGTCGGTAGCGTCGCCCTTTATGGGCGACGGTTGTTTTAAACCGCCGTTTGACCTTATCGCCTTCACTCTGACAGCCCCAACGCCTGTGCGATGCGGCGAAGGCGGACAAGGTTTTCGTCCAGTTCCTGCTGGATTTTTTGTTCCATTAACGGGACGGCTCGTGGGGAGATGCCCTGACGCCGTGCTTCCGCTTCCCATTGCGCTAACTTGCGCAGCGCCGATTCAGCGGCTGAAAGGTTTTTCGTCGCCGAAAGGGTAAGGCGATCAATGGCTTCTTCGTCAATCAGCCGTTGCCTTAACTCAGAAATAGGCGATGCGAGACCTGTGCTTATCAACCCCAACCCCAAAAGGGCAACAAGGCTTTGCAAGATGCCGGCAGGCGAAAAAAGGGGCTGAATGTGTGTTAACAAAATTGGCATGCCAATGATGAAGGGCAAACCCAGCATCGTCAGAACCGTCGCTCCCACCCACTCTTTGTCCGTTTTAGACTTCGCCAACGCACGGGCAATAAGGAAATCCTGTTCTTGAGGCGAAAACAAGTCCAACAGGGTTTTAGAGACGATGACGGTTCCATTGAATGCTGTGGCATGAGGGAATTTGGCGGTCACATTCAATTTAACTTCTCGCACCTTAGCGCCGAGGCGTTCAGCGATGGCATTGACCCTTTGCGTCAGGTCTTTGTCTTGCACGAATTCGGGGCGCAATAGAGAACGCCAATCAAAAGGCTTTTGCGTGGTAGGTCGCTGCACAACCGGTCCCTCGCCTGAAAGCCACCGCAAAAGGCGGCGCATTAGCCATGCCTTGAGCGCTAACCCGGCGATAGCAACGATGGCAGAACCGATGAGCACTTGAAAGCGCTCTGGTGGCAACAGCAAAACCAGCGCCACCATCCCTGCCCCCAGCAACACGAACAGCAACGACAACGCCATCAACGCCAGCGTCGCTTGCCGTTGCACTCTTTCAGGCAACATCGGTCGTCCCCTCCCTTTGCGTCGCCTTCGGGCAAAGCCCGACGCTACTTATTTTGCCTAAGACAGCTCAAAAGGTCACCACCAACACAAGTCCCGTCAAGAGCAGAAAAACAGGTGGTGAGGACATTTTAGCGCTTAAAGGGAAAGCCATTCGGAGGGCGGTTCTCCTGAACCGCCGAAAGAAAACATCGGCTAAAAAACAGCGCGTCAGGAGATGCGCCCTCCGATTTGCTTACCTCTTGCTCTGTGCCTCTGTGGTAAACATGCCCTTCCCGCTTTTGTAGCACAGGTATGCGGTAAAGGTCGCTACCGTTACGCTCACCGCAGCGAGGCTCAAAAACACGCCGACGATAACGCTGCTAGGGAAGTAAACCCAAACGATTTGCCATTCGCCCGCTGGTAACACGACTGCCCGAAAGGCGTAATCGGCGACGAACCACGGCAACTGCTTCCATCCCTTGTCCCCTGCCCCATGTCTCACGCTCTTTCCAAACACTTGCCATCCCGGATAAGCCCCGTCGGCGACGACCAACGCCGCAGGCTGCGACATGCGCACTTCTATGCGCAGCGTGTTGACGCGGTCGGAAAAATGAGCGGGGGACGAAGGACGCGGGTTGATGGACGACGGTTTGTTGTTTCGCGTCCCGCGCCCCATATCCCGCGCCCCTTCCATGACGGCGACTGCGCGCGGGTCAAAGCCCGACGCGGTGATGCACCTTAAAGCGTCTTGGGGGGCATCTACCCATCGCCATCGCGAAACGACAAAGGCGCGAGGTAGCGCGTCGGGGTTTTCGTAAACCCACAAATCGCCCGCATGAACGAGGCGCAAATGGGTGCGTTCCGTCGCCGACAACGGCACTGCTGCGACGATGTAGCGCACCGCCATCAAGTCCAACAGCGGCGAACGGAAGTTGCGAACGGCAAAGGCTTGATGCAACGGCGCGTGTTTGTCCCAAGTTTGCAGGAAGCGGAAGATGCGTGCCGTCATCAGCGAATCGGACCCTTGTGCGTCGCGCAATCCGTAAACCATCAGCGTGTTGGACGGTGTCCAGTGCTTGATGGCGTCGGTGCCGACAGCGATGAAGCGCTGCGTGCCGAGGTGACGCTTGAGCCAACGGATGGACGGCGTTTCAAAAAACGCCATCGCACGGTCAGCTTCGGGATGTTGCCCCCACGCAAAAACCAACAGGTCAGCGGCGACGAGGAACGGCAACGCGTAAAGGGCGCAGGTGTGCAAGCGGGTAAGCGTGGCTGTGGACAAATAGGCAGGCGCAGAAGCGGTGAAGCGAACGGCGCAAAAGATAACAAGTGTGCCGAGTGCGGTCAAGAGGAGCCAGCGGTAAATTTGCGCCAGCGTGAAATCGCGCAGCAACGGATGAAACGCCATGTCAGCGTGCGCCGTGACGCCGTAACTGACGCACACCGCCATGAGCAATAAAGCGATGACGAGACCGAAAGGAAACAAGGCAGGAGATGAGGGGCGCGGGACGGATGAGGGAACAGGTTTTGGCGCTAAGGCGTCAACACCGTGAGCGGCGAGGACAGCGATGCCGAAGTCAAAGAGGAACAGCGCCCGCGAGATGCCGACAAAGGCTTGCGTGCCCGGCAAGCCCAGCCCCATCAAACGGTGCACCCACGGAACGGATGCCGCCAGCAATCCGACGACCGCCAAGACGACGCCGGCGAGGAACGGGGCGCGGGAGAAGAGACGACGGACGGGCTCTGCAGAAGGGTGAGGCGCCTGCCGAGTTGCCCAGCACGGCAAGAGAGCGACGGTTGCCAGCAAAAAGGTGATGACGCCGGGGTAACCCGTGCGCTCTACGAAATTGAAGCGTGCAAAGTCCCAAACGAAGTGCGTGCCGCTGCGCCAGTCGCCGAAAAACGACGGGATAAACAGCCGCACGAATTGATCAACAGGCAGCCGGTTGCTGGCTGCCGCCACTGCTGCATCGGCGCCGCTGCGGAAACTGATTTGCGCCATTTCCAGCAAGGGCAAAAGTTGTGGCGCGCCAACGGCAACACCCCCCGCCATCGCCAAGCCGCTGAGCAACAACGGGCGCTGCCAATCTCTGCTCAGCCACCAATCCCCAACAATCCGCACGACAGCGTAGACCGCAAACGCCCACAACACATAGAAGCCGATTTGCGGGTGTCCCGCTAACAACGCCATGCCCAGCGCCCCACCCGCCAAAAGCGCAAAGAGTGTGGTCGTCGTTCGCCTCACATCTGGCGTTCCGCGTCCCGTCTCAAACGCCCACAGTGCTGCAGGCAGCCAAACAGCCGTGCAAAGCAACGGCAAGTAAGCCAACCACGCGACGAAAAAACCGCACAGTTGAAACGCCACTGCACCCGTTAAGGCAGCGAGCGGCGAGACGCACCGGCGCAAAAAGCCGAACATGAAAATGCCCGTCAAAATGAGGTGTAACCATGCGACCCAACCGAAGGCGACTTCAACCGGCAGGGTGACGAAAAGCACATTGAGCGGGTAGAAAATCGCCGACATACCGTTGCCGACGAAACTCGTCCCGCAAAACATGAACGGGTTCCACAGTGGCAGTTCGCCCTGCCGCACTTGTTCGGCGTAAAACCGGCGCCAAGGGAAATATTGCTGGACGACATCCAGCAGGGGGGCTTTGACGGCGTGGAAGGCGGCGAAGCGTTCTGCAGCGAAGTGGCGCCACGGCGACATGACTAACAGCAGGTCAACAGGCGCCAAAGTTTTGCCCCCAAAAGTTACCGACCACAACAGCAGCGTCGGCAACGCCACCAACACGACGACCCATGCCCCATCGTGGCGCCGATGCAACGCCATGCCTTGCACCACCGTCGCGTTTTGTGCGTGCGCTTTGACTTACGCCCACAACGGGCGCCCGAGCCAACGCCCTGTATGACGCCAGCACCACACTTTGACCAATGCCCATGCCGCTTCGGCGATAATATGGCGCGACAGTTTGGACTTACCCCGCCGCCGATCGGCGAACATGATGGGCACTTCTACGACCCGCAACCCATGCCAAACCGCCAGTGTCGTGCTGAGGAAGAGGAACCCGTAACCCTCCACGCGCAAGCGGTCTATGCGCAAGCGTTGCAAGGCGGCACGCTGATACAGGCGGAAGCCGCTGGTGCTGTCCCGTACGGGCACGCGCAACAGCCAACGCACTAATGCGTTGGCGCACCGCGACAACCATCGGCGATGTAATGACCAACCGACGACGCCACCGCCCGCTACATAGCGGGAGCCGACAGCGAGGTCTGCACCTTGCCGCACGGCGTCCAAGAGCGCCGGCAGATAGCGCGGGTCGTGGGAAAAATCGGCGTCCATATGTCCGACAACGATTGCGCCGCGTTCTAAAGCCCACCGCAAACCCGTAACGATCGCGGACGCGTAACCCAATTTACCGGGACGGCGCAACAGGTGCACCCGGTCGTCTCGCGCCATCAGCGCCGCAACCCGGTCTGCTGTCCCATCCGGTGAGGCATCGTCCACGACGAGGAGATGGGCGTCTGGCGCTACCGCCCGCAAAGCGGCGAGCAGCGGGGCAATGTTGTCGGCTTCATTGTAAGTCGGGATGACCAACCAAAGGGGCATGGGACGCTCCTTCGCCGCCGCGCGGGTTAGGGTTGCCGCCCCGTCAGCAACTGCTTGGCTTTCGCCGGCGTGATGATGTCCACGCCCGTGTCCACCATGCGGGGGATTTCCTTGCCTTCCAGCACATCCTTCAGGTAGCGGATGGCAAGGTAGCCCATGCGGTAAGGGCGCTGCTCAATAATGGCTTGGATGACGCCCTCCCTGCAGAACCGCAGGGTGTCAGGCAGGGCATCAAAGCCGACGATCTTGACCTTGCCCGTCTTGCCTGCCGCCTTCACCGCTTGCGCGGCACCAGGGGCTCCGGGCGCGTTGACGCCAAAAATACCGCCCAAGTCCGGATGCGCCGTCAGGGCGTTTTCAGCGATGTTGAGCGCCAGTGTTTGGTCGCTCTGGCAGGCTTGCTCGGAGACGATGCGTATCCGCGGATACTTGCGCAGCGTCTGCTTGAATCCCTTAATGCGCTGCATGAGGTTTTCGGCACCGGGCACACCGTTGATAATGAGGACTTTGCCTCTGCCCCCCATCAGTTTCGCCAACTGCTCGCCTGCGATGGCACCAGCCTTCTCGTTATCGGTGCCGATGTAAGCCAACCGCTTGCTGCGAGGCGCATCGGAATCAACGGTCACCACAGGCACGCCTTTGGCGATGGCGCGGTCAATGACAGGGGCTAACGCCTTGCCGTCGCAGGGAGAGACCCCGATGGCGTCTACGCCCCGCGTCAGCAGGTTTTCCACGATGTCAATCTGCTTGTCCACTTCCGTTTCCGCGGACGGACCGACGAAGGTTAATGTGACGCCGAACTGTTTGGCAGCCGCTTCCGCCCCGCGTTTGCACCGCACCCAATATTCGCCCGTCAAAGCTTTGGGCACGATAGCGATGTGCCAGCGCTTCTTTTGAGCATGCGAAGGGGGAAGAGGACCAACGAACCAAACAGAGGCGGCAACGACCGCTCCGATAACCGCCACCCATCGCATCACCATCACCTGCCTTTAGGTGTGTTCAGGGCACCTTGCTCCTGCCACCGCGTTACCGCCATCCTTGACGGGACTGCCCAACGCTGCGCTGACCCGCAAACAAGTTTAATGGCTGCGGTGCCCTTGCGCCACTCTTTTCTCACGCGTGCGTCTTGCCGAAAAACCTTGCACCTTCCTCGCGCTGCAGCGCAAGGGCAGACCAATATCCGCCCGCCTCTCTCGTCTTCCAAGCGCAGTGTAAGGTAACAAGCAAAGGAAGTTTCATCAACCAACAGTTTGCTGGGCGCAATGAAAGGCACGCAATTGGCGGCGAACTATTGCCACTGACGCATTGTGGGCGTTTGTGTCTTCCGCTACTTTGGATTCGGTGGTGCGGTTTCGCTGGGCGGTTGGCTGTCCCATTCGCGTTCCCACGCCGTCGTTAGCCAGCGCAAGGCGACTTTAACGCCCGACGGGGCGCGCGAAGGAAGCAACTTTTGGAGCCATTCGCCACGAAAGTCCATGGTTGTGGCGATCGCTACGGCGTCTTTGCGCTGGGCTTTGGCTACAGCGATCACGAGCGCTGCAGCACCAGCGTCCGGAGCGTTACGCCTGACGGCTGCCACCGTCTCTAACGGCACCCTCAAATGATAGGCGAGCAACTGGTGGACGACGGGCGCTGGCGTTTTTTCCTCCAAGGCTGCCAGCCGTATCCGGTAGGTTCCCAACAACGCGCGGTCAACTTCAGCGCGTTTATCGGCGACGCGTTCTAAGAGCAGCCGCGTGTCGGCGAGGGCGCTGCGGGCGAAGGCGCGGGCGTCTATGAGCCGCATCTCCGCCGCCCAATCAAACCCGCTGCGGCGTTGTTGAAGCAAATTCGCCGCACCGGTCAAGGCACTCACCGCCCGTTGCACCTGGCGTACGATGGCTTGTAAGGCATCTTCATTTTGTTCGCTTGTCGTTACCCATCGCCCTAGCGCCGTCGCTGCCGCGAACGCCTCATCGGCGAACTGACGCGCTCGCTCTGCGTTTGACAACTGCGCCGCTAATGTCGGCTCGTCCGCCAACAGTTGCAACCAGAAGGTGACGACACGGCGGGCATCTTCCTGCGCCCCTTCCCAATCGGCGACGACAGCGTGCAACGCGATAAGGGCTTGCACGCATGCATCGTAGGCATCATCCCAGCGGCGCTCCAGCGCTTGCCAACGCATCTCGCTTTGCCAACGGTCAAAGGGGCTGTCACGGTCAAACGCGCTGCCATTGCCTCGGCGGTGATTGCCGAGGGTAACGGTCAGGCGGGCACCTACCGGCTTTCCCAGCGATGGCAATGCGCTCAACTGTTCCCACAGCGTCCGTCCCAACTCCATCACGCCGACCGCTGCTTTCAGATGCTCGCCCGTCCGTTGCTCCAACTCAGCGCGCAATCGTTCCCACTCGTCGCGGACTTCTGTGATCAGGTGGGAAGGCGGCACCGTTTTGACCGCTGCGGGAGAGGACAGAGACGGCGACTCTGAGGGCGTTTGCAGACGGCGAAGCCCCTCTTTCGCCGCAGCGTTATCGGGGTCGCGTTCTAACACCCGCTCGTAGAGTTGGCGGGCTGCGTCGCGTTCCCCCCACGCTTCTTTCGCTTGCGCTAAGCCTAACAAGGCAGGAGGATAGTTCGGTTGCTCTTTCAACGCCGCTTCGTAGTGGCGCATGGCATGCTGATACAACCCGCGCCGGGCGTAACCGTCGGCGATACGGGTGTGAGCGGCAAAAGCGGGCAAGTCCGGTTGGACCGTGCCCAAATGCGCGACAGCCTCTTTCGCCCGCTGTAGTCGTTTCGCCGATGGCGGATGGGTGGAGAGATAGACCATCCATCGGGCTCGCTGCCCCTCTTCCTGGGCAAATTTCTGGAACAAGGTGACGGAGCCGTTAGGGTCATAGCCTGCCAGCAGCGCTAACCGTATGCCGTAAGTATCGGCGTCGCTCTCTTGTTGCCGTGAATAGCCCAGTTGGTAAAGGGCGGACATCAACCCCGCCACCGTCTGGATGGCTTCACTGCGCTTGTTCAAGTTGAGCAAATCCGCCAACAACGAGATGCCCAGGGAGAGCCGAAACTGCTTAAGCGAATGGCGCCCGGCAACATGCCCCGCTTCGTGCGCCAACACCGCTGCCAATTCGTCTTCGGTGTCAGCCATCTCCAGCATACCCCGAAAAACATAAATGCGCCCGTTAGGCAGGGCGAGAGCGTTGGCTTCCCCGGTGTTGAAGATGCGGAACCGTAGCGGCATATCCCGGCGCGGGGACACTTCCGCGATGCGCCGTCCCACGCTTTCGGTCAGTTCCGTCAGCAGCGGGTCGTCGGTCGTGTCGTAGCTCATCTCCAAGAAAGTCTGCGAAATGGCACCCAACACCTTCTCCACTTCACGGTCCAAATCGCACCCCGTCAGCGTCAGGGAGACGCCGATCAACGCGATGATGCCGATCCAGCGTCGCATCGGTGCTCACCGCCTTTTGTCGCGGTTAGAACGGCGCCCCGCACCCTTAATGCCCGTTCGTTCCAGCCAACCAACCGCGCACGACCACCACAAATTGTGGCAGCACAACTTCAGGCTCTTCAAGGTCAGGATGCCACCGCTTCTCCCACTCAAAGGTCAAAAACCCTTGGTAGCGGAGACGGCGCAGCGCTTTGAGGGCATCCTGTAACGGTATATCCCCTCGCCCTACTGGCACATAGCGGATTCTGCCGTCCTTGCGCACCGAGTCTTTGAGGTGCGTTGCGACGATGCGCCTGCCCAACGCCTGCACCGACGCGTCAGGCGTTTCGCCCGCTCGCACTGAATGGTGAACATCCCAAACGCACCCAGAATTTTCGGCAGGCACTTGCGCCAAGATGGCGGCGACATCGGTGGCGCGCACTAACGCATCGTGCGTTTCCAACGCCATCGTCACCTTCATCGGTTGGGCGAGTTCCGCCAGCGTTTGCAAGCGCTCGGCAACGGTCTTGAAGTAAGTCGTTTTGTCCCACCCTTGCGGGATGTTGCCACCGAAGACCCGCACGATAGGGCACTGCAACGCCGCTGCCAGTTCAGCGTAGGCGACGGCTTCGTCCCGTTGTTTCTGCCATTCGTTTTCGGGGACACCCAACCGCGCCGACGAGCCCAGCGCTGTGACCTTTAAACCCGCGTCGTGAAAGCGCTGCCGCGTCGCTTCCCGGTTGGCGGGCACCAAGGCAGGGTGCTTGGGCAAAAACAGTTCGTCCTGCAACCCGCGCAACTCCACGCCTTGGTAACCCCAAGCGACAGCGTTGCGGATGATTTCGTCCAGCGACCACTTCGGACAACCCAAAGTGGAAAACGCTAACTGCACATCGTCTCACCCCTTTCGCCCGCAGAAATTGGCGGGGCACCTACACCGCCAGCGGAATTTTGCCCCCACTTGCCGGCGGCGGAGCAAAGGGTCACCACCGTCGGACGACTTCCAAGTAGGCGTAAGTGGCGCTACTGCCGGCGAAATTGCTACGGACAGCGCCCTTGCCCCACGCCCGCGCCAAATAGAGCGTCCAAGTCGTCAGCGGGTCGGATTGGTAGTCCACGCTCAGATCCAGCACGTCCATCAACCGCCGAGCACCGCCGCTCGTCAGCCCCGCGTAGCCGAAAGCGGTGTCGTTGAAAGCGCCTCCGCCCGCATACCAAAGGTCAGTGCGGCGCGAGAGCCAAAGACGATGGGCTTCCAAACGCAATGTCAGACGGCGATGGGGGCAGAGCGTGAATTGGACGAACAGGTCGCGGTTGTTCATCAGGTTGTAGATGGGGAAGCGGGCGTAAAGGCGGGGCGTCGGCAGGACTTGAAAGAAGGTTTTGTGAAAGCCGTCGTTGGGGTTGCCGTCACCCGTGCTCAGGAAAGCGCCCAAGCGCAGCCACGGACGCCAAGGGCTGTCCCACCGGTGCCCAATCTCGGCAGCCACGGCGAAGGCGCGGTGCTTCAACCGTCCCCAATCGCCCCATTGCCACGCGCCCCAAGCGAGGAAGTCCGTCTGCCCCCATTTGCTGGGAACGACGCGGAGAAAGTGACCGCCCAAGGTCGTGAGGGCAATGGCTTCTCGGTCGGTTTGCCGATCAGCGAGGGGACGGCTGTCCACCTTGACGGCAGGGCGCGCGTCGCGGTAGTAAAGGGCAAAGAACCGAGCGTCGCTTTGAGGGTCAGGGCGAAAAGTCCATGAAGTGTAAGCGACAGTCACACGGGTCAGTTGATCGTTGGCGCGCAAATCAAAAGCGCCCCTCGTGGGGCGAAAGAGGGTGAGGGTCAATGTGCCTTGCAGGCGGTCCCAAGCCCAATAAACGCCGTCAAAACTGCGGGTGATGTGGGTGAAACCGAAGGGACCGATGAGCCGCTCTTGGATGCGATGGCGGCGCAGCCACTGCAAGGTAGGGTCGTCGGGCATCCGCTCACTGCCGTCGGAAAATTCAAAGCGCCCCAGCATCAGCGACCATCCCGATTTGCTCCGCCAACGCCAGAAAAGTTGCTTTAAAAACACGCTACCGTCCCGCCCGCCGTTGACGGACCGGTAGGTCGCCCCGTGCGAAGGGGGGCGAGCGTTGTCGGGCAGACCCGCCAAAGTTGATTGCGCCAGTTCCAACCGCCACGCATGCCGCTGCCCTTGCCCACTGATGCCCGCTCGCAGCAGCGATCCGAGAAAAGCGTAGTGGTTATCGGCGCCGGGGGTCGTGAAGAAGTCCCACACCTCACCTCGCACCCGCCACGACACATCAACTTTGATGCCTTGGGCTTGTAACACCGCCGCTGCCGAGCCGATGGCTGCCCATACCGCAACCCAACGCATCATACCCATCACTCCCCTTGAGGTCGCGTCCATGGGCAAAATGGTAGCGCTGTGGCAGTTCAGTGGCATCGGCGAAGTTGCGTTTGCCAAAGCGTTAGCCCCACGCCGGCGGGCGTGGGGCTAACGCGGTGCGTATCGGGAGGTGCCAGCGATGCGGTGACCTACACGACTGCCAACAATTCTATGTTCGGCGTCGGATCCGGTGCGGCGTCGCCGACCAGTTCACCTTCAAAGCCCCAAAGGTAAGCCCTTGTCGTGCGGACATGAACGAACTTGCCCCGCAATGCGGGCGGTCCTTCAAAGACGACGGTCTTGTTGGTGCGGGTGCGCCCCGACAGTTTTTTGGGGTTCTTTTCGCTCGGACCTTCCACCAACACTTCCACGATTTTCCCGACTTCGCGCTCGTTCTTGCGCTGTTGTATCTCGTTTTGCAACGCGATCAACTCTTGCAGCCGCCGCTTTTTGACGGGTTCGGGAATTTGGTCGGGGAAGGTCGCCGCCAGTGTGTTGGGGCGGGGCGAGAAGGCAAACATGAACGCTTGGTCAAACTCCACCTGCTCCATTAACTTGAGCGTGTTGCGGAACTGCCCTTCCGTTTCGCCCGGAAAGCCGACGATGACATCGGTGGCGATGGCGATGCCAGGCACCCTCGCCCGCAACTTTTCAATGACGCTCAAGTAACGCTCCACCGTATAGCCCCGCCACATCCGCCGCAACACCTCATTGTCACCACTTTGCACGGGCAGATGAATGTGCTCGCAAACACACTCTAAGTGCGCCATCGCGTCAATCAAGCGGTCGCTCATGTGATTGGGATGGTTGGTCGTGAAGCGGACCCGCACTTTCGCCGGTGCTGCGATTTCGTCAATGCGCTCCAAAAGCCACGCCAAGTCAACTCTCCCGCCCCACTTTGAGTCCAAGTCGTGCCCGTAAGCGTTGGCGTTTTGCCCTAGCAAGACGATTTCCTTGTAGCCCAAGTCAATCAACTGGCGCACCTGTTCCAAGACGATGTCAGGCGGGACGCTCTTTTCGGGTCCGCGCGCTGTCGGGACAGCGCAGAAGGTGCATCTTTTGTTGCAGCCGTGAATGATAGTCACATAAGCAAACAGGTCGCTGTTGCGGACGACCAAATCGGGTGGGACGGGGTCATCGTAAAGGTCAAGGTATTCGGCGAAGCGCCGCTGCTCTTGGACGGTGCGAATTAGGTCGGGCAACCGATGGACGCTGCGGGGACCGAGCAGCAAGTCCACATAAGGCGCCCGTGCCTTGATGATGTCGCTTTCGCGCTGCGCCATGCAGCCTGTCACGCCTAAAATCAGGTCGGGCTTTTTCTGCTTGAGTTTGGCGAACTCGCCCAAGTAGGCGAAGGCTTTTTCGTCGGGCTTTTGACGGACGGTGCAGGTGTTGATGAGAATGATGTCCGCCTCTTCGGGGCTGCGGGCTTTCTCGTAGCCCATCTTGGTCAGCAACCCCGCCATCGCCTCACTGTCCAGCACATTCATCTGGCAGCCGAAAGTTTCAATCCAGTAACGGGGCATCAGATATGCACCTCAATCGCAGAGGCTGTGGCTTTGGCAGTGCCACCTCAATTATAGCCCAAACACACCTCGGTCAGCACACGGGGCGTTAATTCTCGTTAACGGGGCGCCCGGTGCGCCGAACCAACGACACGGCGGCTATTACAGTAGTAACGACCGCGATCCGCACGAAGTTCGCCCCGCCGCAGCCTTGTGGCATGGCTACAAAGCCGCTGACACCACCGTTTTCCGCCAAGTCTCACGCCTTATCCCTGGAGGACTTTCGCCCTGCGCATTTGGCAGTTGCCCAGACCAACTCCGCTATCGGGGGGCGAGACACCCCACCGAACCCGCAGGCTGCATTATGCCCTACAATTTTCATGGACAATTGTGCGGGCACAGGTGAGCCGACATGGCAGTTTTTGTCGGGCTGAGCACCGTGGACATCACCATCCCGGACAGTCAATCGCTTAAAGACAAACGGCAAGTCGTCCGCAGTATATTGGACCGCATTCGCAGCCGGTTCAATGTCTCAGCGTGTGAAGCCGATCACTTGAATGAAAGGCAACGGGCGACATTGGCGTTTGCCTGCGTCGCCAACGACAGAGAGTTCGTTCACGAGTGCCTGATGCATATCGCAAACTGGATTGAAGAGGACGGGCGGGTGGTCGTGGACGATGTGCAGGTAGAAATCTGGTGAGCCGAAAGGCAGGTGCAACTGCGATGGGACCATCGCGCCGGGTAGAACGCGCCAACAAGTTGTTGCGGGAGATCATCGGTGACTTTTTGCTGTATCGGCTCAAAGACCCCCGCTTGCAATTCGTGACCATCACTGAGGTGCAAGTGTCGCCCGATTTTCAACACGGCAAGGTGTTCTTCACCGTCTTGGGAGACGAGCAAAAGGAGATCGCCGCGCTACAGGCGTTGGAGGGCGCGGAGCCGTTGATCCGTGAGGAAATTAACCGCAATGTCCATTGGCGGTTCATCCCACGGCTCACTTTCATCTTGGACAAACGCATTGAAAAGGCGATGCATGTCTTGTCCCTGCTGGACCAAATCACGCAACAAACGGCACCAGCTGAACCGGCGCCGTCAAAACCGACGCGGCGCCGAACGCGGAAGTAGCCGTCACTTTAAGCGCTGCGTTGGAAGGAGCTGGCGATGCGAGTCCCGAGTGCGCTGACGGAACAGTTGCGACGCGCAAAACACATCGCGGTCACCGCCCACGCTAACCCTGAAGGAGACGCCTTAGGCAGTGCCCTCGCCTTAGCGCTGGGGTTACAGACACTGGGCAAACGCGCACAAGTCATTTTTCGGCACGGTTTCCCGCACCGCTACCGTGCCCTGCCGCACGCTCATCAGGTGCGCCGCAATGTGGCGGCGCCGGTGGATTTGCTCGTCGTCGTAGACTGTGCCGATTTAGACCGCGCGGACTTGCCGAACCGTTGGAAGCGCCCTCGCGTGCCGTTGGTCGTCATTGACCACCACCCTAAGCGACCACCCGCCGAAGCAGTGGCAGCCTGGGTGGAACCGCAAGCGGCGGCGACGGGCGAGTTGATCGCTGCCCTGTTGCGAACGCTCAAAGTGCCGCTGAACCGTGACATCGCTACCTGTTTATACGCGGCTATTTTAACCGACACGGGCGGTTTCCATTTTCGCAACACGAACGCGCGGGTGTTGCGGCTGGCAGCGGCGTTGTTGGGCTACGGGGTAGACCCCCAGACCCTCTACGACCAGTTGCTGGAAACCCGCTCGTTGCGGGCGACGCGGTTGTTGGCGCGGATGTTGGCGCAAGCGCGGTTAGAAGATAAAATCGGGCTGTGCTGGGCGGCGCTTTCCCGCGCGGATTTCCGCGACACGGGAACGACGGACGACGACACCGAAAACTTTGTCAACTTCTTGCGTGCGGTAGATGGGACGCGCGTCGCCGTGTTGTTTCGGGAAGTGGCGCCCGACCTCGTTAAAGTGAGCCTGCGGGCAAAAGACGACACGAATGTCGCCGCTGTCGCCCAACAGTTCGGGGGCGGCGGTCACCCAGCGGCAGCCGGTTGCCGCCTCCGCTGCCCCCTTGACTGTGCGGTGCGGCAAGTGCTTGCGGCGCTGCGACGCGTTTTAGCGCAGCGATAAAGACTGCAGGGGGCGACCTGAACGCATGGCAAAAAAGAATGGTCTGGAACCGGAAGGCGTGTTGCTGTTGTTGAAGCCATCGGGGATGACAGCGCACGATTTGGTGGAATGGGTGCGCCGGCGCCTGCACATCCAGCGGGTCGGGCACACGGGCACCTTAGACCCCTTAGCGTGTGGGTTGATGGTGCTTTGCTTGGGGCGCGCCACTCGCCTCGCCGAGTTTCTCTCTGATATGGACAAGGTGTATCGGTTTGAAATGGTGTTCGGCGTCAGCACGACGACCCAAGACGCAGAGGGCGATATCGTGCGCACCGCTTCGGCGGACGACATTACCGCCGACCGTTTGCAAGCTGTTTTGCACCGGTTTGTCGGGGAGATTGAGCAGGTGCCGCCGATGCTTTCGGCGTTGCACTATCAGGGCAAACGGCTCTACGAGTTAGCGCGGCAAGGCATAGAGGTGCCCCGTCAACCCCGGCGGGTGCACATTTATCGGCTGGAGTTGCTGCGGTTTTGGGACACACCGCCCAAACGGGCGCTGATAGAGGTGCACTGTTCGCGGGGCACTTACATCCGCACCTTGGCGGCAGATATCGGGGAAGCGATGGGCAGCGGCGCTTACCAACATTTTTTGGTGCGGTTGCAAGTCGGTCCGTTTCGTGCCGAGAACGCCTTGACCCTTGAGGAGTTCGCAGAAGCGGTGAAGGCGGGGACATGGCGACAACGGTTGTTGACGCCCGGCGACGCTTTGCCGATGTTCCCTGCGCTCACCTTGACGCGCTTGGAAGTGCGCCGGCTGTTGAACGGGATGGAAACGGTTGTCGGGACGGTGTGGGGCAACCCCCATCTGCCCGACGGCGGATTGGTACGCCTTTACGACCCCGACGGCACTTTCACCGGCGTCGGGCAGGTGCAGCGGCGCGGGAACTTGTGGGTTTGTCAGCCTTACAAGTTGTTTCCGCCACGATGACAAGCGAGCGACAAGCAACGCGGTATAATAATCCTGAGTGGCTAATGAGGGCAAACGACTCGGAGGGGTTTCGCATGGAACGGGACGAACTGGAAAAGCAGATTCAAGAGTTGCGGCGCCGAATCGCCGAACTGGAAGACCAGCGGCGCCAGTTGGAACGGCAACTAGCAGAGGCACGCACAGAAGCGGCGATGGTGCCGCCCACTTCCGAGGAAGAGTTGACCCAAACGCTGGCGCGGATGTTCTCGCGATTTGCCCGCTTGCTGCAGGCGGAGGTGTGTTTCTTCTTCGTGCACCGCACCGATGAGGACACGCTGTTGTTGCACCCGCCGACCATCGGCATTGAAATCACCAAGTTAGGTGCCATCGGCACCGTCCCTCAAGATGGACTGATTCGCAGCGTCTTCACGCAACGGGTGCCCGTCGTGATTAACGATTTAGCCGAGAGCCGCTACCCTGACGCCCAAGTGATGCGGAGCGCCGGCATCCGCAACGCCGTGATCGTGCCTTTAATGTGGGACAAACGCGACGAAGAGCAGCGGGTCGTAGAACGCAAAGCCATCGGTGTTTTGGTCGTCGCCAACAAACGGCGCAACCTGCCCTTCTCGGAAGAGGATCGGCGCATTCTGGAAATTCTCTCCCGTCAATCGGCGTCGGTCATCGCGGGCGCCCAAATTTACATTGAGTTGCGCGAACGGGCTGAACAGTTGGAGCGTGCCTTTGAAAGTGTCATGGCAGGGGTCATCTTGGTCAACCTCAACGGGAAAATCGGCTTGATCAATCAAACTGCGTTACAAGCCTTTTGCAATACTAACGACAACAACATCATCGGCAAACCCTACACGCAGGTGGTCACCCACGAGAAGGTGCGCTCTATCTTGGCGACGGCGCTGACAGAGCGGAAGGAAATCGTAGATGAAGTGGAAATCCTTGAGCCCGAAGAACGCATCTTTCGCATCCAAACGGGACTGGTGCGCGACGAGTTCGGCAACCCCTCCGGCGTTATCGCTCTCTTCACGGACATCACCGAAATCCGCCGTTTGGAACGGATGAAAACGGAGTTCGTCTCCACAGTGTCCCATGAGTTGCGCACGCCGTTGACCTCCATCAAAGGGTTCATCGCGACTCTGTTGGAAGACCGCGAAGGCTACTTTGACCCCGAAACGCGTTATGAGTTCTATCAGATCATTGACCAAGAGACCGACCGGTTGCGTCGCCTCATTGAAGACCTGCTGAACCTGTCCCGCATTGAACGGGGCGTGGCGCTGCAACCCAACTGGCAGCGCGTGGACTTGGAAAAGGTCATTGACCGCGTGCTGGCAATCCAACGCAGTTACACCGACAAACACCAACTCGTCAAGGACATTCCCGCAAAGTTACCGCTCATCGTCGCCGACGAGGACAAAGTTGACGGCGTGTTGACCAACTTGGTCAACAACGCCATCAAATATTCGCCGGACGGCGGCGAGGTGCGCGTGCGTGCCGTTCGGGAGAACAACTCCATCCTCATCAGCGTCTCCGACCAAGGCATTGGCATTCCCAAAGACAAACTGCACAAAATCTTTGAAAAGTTTGAGCGCGTTGACACCAAAGAAACGCGCGCCGCTGGCGGCACAGGTATCGGGCTCTATCTCGTCAAGCACCTGGTGGAACTGCACGAGGGGCAAATTTGGGCGGAAAGCGAAGGTCCTGGCAAAGGGTCCACCTTTTATGTCCGTTTGCCGATTTATCCGAAGCGCGCTAAAGACGAAGGCTACTTCTTTGACGATGTGGAACGGGAGTTGCACCCTTAACGAAAACGCCCGGAGGCGACTGCAGTGATGGGGGATGCGTCACCGCCGTTCTGTATCGGACTCGCCAGCGACCACGCTGGCTTCTCCCTGAAAGAATGGCTAAAGACCCGTCTGGCACAAGCAGGCTATCAGTGTGTTGACTTCGGCACACACGACACCCAACCCTGTGACTACCCCGATTTCGCCGCCGCTGTCGCCCATGCCGTCGTCAACGGGCAATGTGACGTGGGTATCGTCATCTGCGGCACGGGCATCGGCAGCGCTATCGCTGCCAACAAGGTGCCGGGCGCCCGGTGCGCCCTCTGTTGGAACGAATACACCGCACGCATGGCGCGTGCCCATAACGACGCCAACTTGCTGGCGTTGGGGGCGCGCGTGATCGGCGAAGAGTTGGCGTGGTCTATCGTTCAAGCGTGGTTGCAGACATCCTTCAGCGGCGAAGAGCGCCATCGCCGCCGCATCAGTAAAATCGTCGCACTGGAAGCCCTTCCGCGTAGCGCACAAGGAGGGCGCAACGCGTGATCGCTATCGCCTTCGCCTTCTTGATCAGCGCCATCGTCGGTTTAGTTTTTACCCCCCTCTCCATCCGCTGGGCGTGGCGGTGGGGTGTCCTCGCCCGCCCGTCCGCCCGCAAGGTGCACCGCGAGCCTATCCCTTGCTGGGGCGGCGTTGCCATCGTCGCCGGCGTCATCAGCGGTGCGGGGATTGGGTGGCTCTTTCTGCCCGAGCTTCCCGCCGAAACCCTCGGGTTAGCGGCGGGGCTTTTCGTGATCGTTGCGGTGGGTTCGCTGGACGACCGCTACAGCCTCCCCGCCAAAGTGAAATTAGCGGGGCAAATCGTTGCAGCGTTGTTGCCCCTCGCTTTCGGTGTCCGTATCAAGTTTCTCAACAACCCTGTCGGCGACGGTTACCTCTTCTTGGCGGAGTGGCAAGCGTGGCTGTTAACGCTTTTGTGGATTGTCGGTTTAATCAACGCCATCAACCTGATTGACGGTTTGGACGGTCTGGCAGCCGGTGTCTCTTTCTTCGCCGCTCTGACCTTAACCTTCCTCGCAGCAGTGCAAGGGTTAACCCCTGTCGCCGTCGCTTTCGCCGCTGTCGCCGGCGCGTGCATCGGCTTTTTGCCCTACAACTTTCATCCCGCCCGCGTCTTCATGGGCGACACGGGCGCAATGGCGCTGGGCTATTTGTTCGCGACCTTGTCCGTTTTGGGCGCGGTGAAAAGCATCGCCGCCTTATCGGTCTTGTTCATGACGGGCATCATGTTGGCTTATCCCATCTCCGATACCGCTTTTGCCATCTTTCGTCGTTGGCTTTCCCGCCGTCCCATTTTCAGCGCTGACAGAGAACACCTTCACCATCGGCTTTTAGACAGCGGTTTTGACCAGCGCCAAGCCGTTTTGGTGCTTTACGCCCTTACGCTAATCTTTTGCCTTCTGGCGATTTTGCTGACCCGACCGAAGGTGTGAGCCGTTAAAGAGGAGGCTCACTCGCTAAGAGCGCCGATAGGCTCCCTAGGTTTCCAAGCCCTGCCACAACAGCCAAGGTCATAGGTCATGTCACTCCGAAAAGAGTTCACATTGATGCAACCCCATTGGCATTGGGCAATTACTTCCCCACAAAACCACGCCAAGATTGTAAGGACGAACACAATCAACATCTTCTTCACCGCCTTATACGACCTACAGCCCATCATTTTACTCACCTCCGTTTTTTAGTCTACACTTACAATCACAGCGTCAAGGCATCCACAAGGGTGTCTATCCCTGTCTTTGAGGTGCTGCCTTTAAAACTTAAACTTACACTGCCATCTCTCCTCAACACAACGATCGGGGCTTCTGGAAAGAACCAATATGCACGAAAACCCGGAAAAACGGCTAAATAAGGCTCTCTATGCTCTCTGCAATAAGCAAGCGGTGTGGCATCACCACGAATTTGCAGAATTTGACTGTAACTTATCGGTGCCTCTCCACGGCGATAAAGTTCGTCAAGAGCCTGCCGATGAAAAAGAAAATAATTTGTCCAATGAATGCCCCTGGCTTTTAGCAACCTTTCGTCCACCCTTTTAAGGACATCTTGGGGCACATTCAATTTCACCTGTCGGGCAGGATTATCTCATTGATAGGGCGAAGTTGAGGAAGAGAGGATAAATTCGTCCCCAGAGGTGGGTCTTGTTGAAGGGCATGGATAAATCGCGTGGCTTTCCGTCGTGACTTCCAGTAGTCAAACCATCGCTGCCCTTCAGGTGTATTCTGAACAAAACTGACAAGAAGCACTGCCAGAGCGATAGGGATGCCTATTATTTCCAACTTCCTTGACTTCACCATTTCGTTTGCCCCTCCAGTGTTAACCGTTTGCCGGCAAGATGGCAGCGCTACAAATTTTTGTCCTAAAGGTCAACCTGTCTTTTGCCGCCTCTTTGGGCGATTTTGTCGGAATTTTGGGCGATTGGGGAAATTAACCTGCTTGCCATCGCTTTTTGAAGGATTGCTTCGCCTTGCTGATAAGCACCTTCACGCTCCTCACCTGGCATCCAAGCTTTTCCGCTATCTCCTTTTGAGTTAAGCCCTCTATGAACCGCCAGACTAAAACTTTTCGGTAAGTCGGCGAAAGGCGCTCTAACGCTTCTTGCACCTCGCAGCGGAACGCCCACTGTGCCCAATCCCTCTCATCCTGAATTTCTTCAGGGTCAAACTCCCCTTCCTCGTCCGCCAATTGAGAGAAAGGGATGGGGGCTTCCTTGCCACGCTTTAGCATGTCTTTGCAAACATTGTCGGCGACCTTAAAAAGCCACGATTTAGGAGGAGGGGTCTTAAACCGCTGCTGATACAAGCGACAGCGCAGGCAGACCTCTTGGACGGCTTCTTCCACATCTTCGGGACTGAAGCGATACCCTCTCACCCGCTTTTGAACTTCCCCACAACATTTGGGCTTAGTTATCTTCGTTGCCCCATGGCTCTTCACCGCCTCAGTTATGCCTCGCAAACCCTAACGCTGCCAGAATAAAAAGCCAGGGCTAAAGCCCCCTACAAACAGGGACTTAGGTGAGCGGCTTTAGCTGCGACCAAAATAGGAGCGTCGGGTATAGAAACCCGACGCTACATTTGTGTCTCGGAATGTGAAGTCAAAACCGATTATCAGTGGATCACAATGGACGTGTCACAAGAGGATGGGAGTTTCAAACGTCTGTCGGGGGGCAAGCCCCGACCCTACCGTTCTTTGGAAATACCTAAATTGTCGGTAGCGTTGTCCTTTATAGGCGACGGCAGTTTCAAACTGCCGTTTGTCCCTTCATTGTGATCTACTGATTATCCGTTAGTTAAGGAGGCAAAGAGATGCTGTCAACTAACTTATCCTTTGCCGCTCGCCTCAAAGTCATGCCGATTTTCGGGACACGACCGGAAACTATCAAAATGGCGCCCGTCGTCCACGCCCTTTCCGCCGATGAGCGCTTTGAGGTCGTCATTACGGTCACCGCCCAGCACCGCGAGATGCTGGATCAGTTTTTGCACTTCTTCGGGATGACGCCCCGTTACGACTTGAACATCATGCGGGAAGGGCAAACACTGGCGGACATCACCAGCCGCGCAACGGACGGCATCGATAAGGTGCTGCAGGCAGAGCAGCCCGACTTGGTGTTGGTGCAGGGCGACACGACGACGGCGTTCGTGGGCGCTTTGGTCGCTTACTACCATCGCATCCCGTGCGGGCACATTGAGGCGGGGCTGCGGACCGGCGATAAGTTCGCGCCCTTTCCTGAGGAAATCAACCGCAGGCTCATCGGCACCATCGCCGACTTGCATTTCGCCCCGACGCAGCGCGCCAAGCAAAACCTGCTGCGTGAAGGCGTGTCCGAAAGCAGCATTTTCGTGACGGGCAACACGGTCGTGGACGCGTTGTTGTGGACAGTGCAACGGTTGGGTGAAAGGGAGCCGACGGACGAACGAATGATTTTGGTGACGGCGCACCGGCGGGAAAATTGGGGCGAACCGATGGTGCGCATTTGTCGGGCGCTGCGGCGCATCGCCGACACCTTTCCTGAGGTGCGCATCGTTTTCCCGATGCACAAAAACCCGGTCGTGCGGGAGGTCGCCCGTCGCGAGATGGGCGCTCACACCCGTGTCATTTTATGCGAGCCGCCCGACTACTTTGAGTTCGTGCGGCTAATGCGGGATGCCTACCTCATCGTCACCGACAGCGGCGGCGTGCAAGAGGAAGCACCGACCTTGGGCAAACCGGTTTTGGTCTTGCGCGAGAAAACGGAGCGCCCTGAAGCCGTTGAAGCCGGCGTCGTGAAGGTGATCGGCACGGACGAAGACCGCATCGTCGCCGAAGTCACCCGCTTGCTGACAGATGAGCAAGCCTACCAAGCGATGCGACGCCCCGTCAACCCTTACGGGGACGGCAAAGCGGCGGACCGCATCAAACGCGCCCTTTTGCATTTTTTCGGATGGGGTGAACGCCCTGAAGAATTTGCACCGCCGATGAACGGCTAACCGTGTGGGTCTTTGGATGAGCAGGGGTTGTGTTGACCAAGTGGCGGGAACAAAGACGGGCTTCGCGCCAACGGTTTGAGCGGCAACGAAGGGGCACTGTGATGTAAGGACAAGGGGGTGAGCGAAAATGCGTCGGTTGCTCGCCGCTGCTGTGCTCGTTGGGTGGAGTATAAGTGCTGTGGGACCGTTTGAGCAACCGCGCAAAAAACTCGTTGAGTATGGCTGGGATGTGCCCGATACGGCGTTCGTGCGGGCAAACATCCAGGCGATGGAGCAACGCTGCCCGTTTTTTGACGGCGTTGTGCTGCGGTTGAAAGGCGGCTGGACGAAACGCCCCGCCCACATCTTCCGCACGGACGCCGTCAACCTCGCCGAATACACCGATGACATCGCCAACTTGCAAGCGACCAAATTCACCCGCTTCACCGATAACTTCGTTCTGATGTGGGGCACGGCGGAAAAAGGGTGGGACTGGTTCAACGAATCCCACTGGCAAGCGGCGGAAACGAACGCCCGCTGGATCGCCCGCGTCGCCCGTCAAGGCGGATTGGTCGGCATCTGTTTTGACCCCGAACCTTACGACGGCAACCCATGGCGCTACCCCGACCAACCGCAGGCGGCGACCAAAACGTTCACCGACTATTGGCAACGGGTGCGCGAATGCGGGCGTCGGTTCATGCGAGCGCTACAAAGTGAGTTTCCCAACTTGCGCCTGCTGACCTTTTTCCAACTCAGCCTGTTCCCCGACATCGTGGACATCCCCGACGCAGCGGAGCGCATGAAGCGTTTGAGCCAACATGGTTACGGGTTGCTGCCCGCGTTTTTGAACGGGATGCTGGACGCCGTCAACGAACAAGTCGTCATCGTTGACGGCAACGAACCCGCCTACTACTACACCGACGCCGAGCAATACTTTCGCGCCTATCACCTGATGAAGCAGCGAGCGCTGACGCTCATTGCCCCCGAAAACCGGCGCAAGTATGTCGCTCAGGTGCAGGCAGGCTTTGCCCTCTACATGGACCAGGTGTTTGGGTTGCGCCAACCCAAACCCGAACGGTTTTTGAGTTTCTACCTGACACCCGACGAACGCGCCCGTTGGTTTGAGCACAATGTCTACTGGGCGCTATACACGACCGACGAATATGTGTGGTGCTACAGTGAACGGGTGGACTGGTGGGGCACGCAAGGGAAAGCCCCATGGCACAACTTCGTCCCAACAGGCGCCGTTGACGCCGTCCGATCGGCACGCCGCAAAGTAGAACAAGGGCAACCGTTGGGGTTTAGCCTTCGCGACATGGTTCAAGCCGCAACCCAACGCCTGCGTGAAGCCAGCAAATAAGGCGCCGCCAATTCGTTCCAATTTTGCGCTACATCGCAACTTCGGGGGAGGCGAACGACGGTGGCTGTTAGCGTGCGGGTGCTGTGCGTCGTGCCTCAAAGCGAACGGACGATGAAGATGCGCCCGTCCACTTGGCAGGCGCTGCAGCGGCGTTGGACGACCGTCGCCAACGAGACTGACCGGCGCTGGACGAGCGATGAGTTGGCAGAGCGCATCAGCGGTGTGGACGCCGTGTTGACAGGTTGGGGTGCGCCACCCTTCACCGAAGCCGTGTGGGCACGGGCAGATAAACTGCGACTGATCGTCCACATGGCGGGCTCGGTCAAGTTCCTTTTCCCCGACGACATCGTGCCGCGCTTTTGCATCCCCCGTGGGGTCACCGTCGTCAGTTGTGCCCAAGCGTTGGCGGTCAATGTCGCCGAGATGACGATCGCTCTGATGGTGCTGGCGGCACGACGGTTGTTTGACCATATCGCCGCCTATCGGGAGCGAGGCGTGTGGCGCGACAAAGCGTTGCCGACAAACTTTCCGACCCTCAACGGCAGCACCGTCGGCATCATCGGCGCCAGCCGTGTCGGGCGTGAAGTCATCCGCTTACTGCGGGCGTTCCACGATGTGCACATTTTGCTCGCCGACCCGTATGTGACAGAGGAGCAGGCACGCCATCTGGGCGCGGAGTTGGTGGGCTTAGAGGCGCTGTTTGCGCAAAGTGACTTCATTTCGCTGCACGCACCGCTGACGCCGCAAACGGTGGGCATGGTCGGCGAACGCCATTTCGCGCTGATGAAGGACGGCGCCATCTTCATTAACACGGCGCGGGGCAAGTTGGTGGACACGGACGCGTTGGTGCAGGCGTTGCAAAGGCGCCCCCTCGTCGCCGTGCTGGATGTGACCGACCCCGAACCGTTGCCCGCTGACCATCCTTTGCGCTTTTTGCCCAATTGCTACATCACGCCACACATCGCGGGCGCAGGCGTTTACGGCTATTGGCAAATCGGCGAAATGACACTGAAGGCGCTGACGGATTTCTTTGAGCGGGGCGTGCGCCCTGAAGGCACCGTTGATTGGGCGCTTTATGACATTCTGGCATGAAGAAGGTGCAACATGGGGCGCTCTAACCGTTGTCCTTGGAGGTGGTGGGCATGCGTGAACGCATTTTGGTCACGGGTGCGGCTGGGCGCATCGGGACAGCGATCGCGCCGTTGCTGCGGGAGCATTTCGCGCTGCGGTTGCTGGATGTGCGTTCGTTGACCCCCGAAGGCGATGACGAAGTGGTAGCCGCTGATATCCGCGACTTGGACGCGATGCGGCGCGCCTGCGAAGGTGTGACGGCGATGGTGCATTTGGCAGCGGTGCCCGATGAAGACGATTTCGTCACGCGCTTGCTGCCGATAAACTTGCTGGGCGTTTACACGGCATTTGAGGCGGCACGGCAAGCGGGCGTGCGCAAAGTCGTTTTCGCCAGCACCTGCCAGACCATCCTGAACTACGCACCCGACATTTGGGTGACACCCGAGATGCCCGTTCGCCCCGTCACCGTTTACGCCTGCACCAAAGTGTTTGGCGAAGCGCTGGCGCGCTACTACGCCGACCGTTTCGGTATGTCCATGGTTTGCTTGCGCATCGGTTGGTTTCAGCCTTATGACAGCGAGTTGCTGCGACGCGAGCCGGCGATGCTGGCGATGTGGTGCAGCCCAAAGGATTTGACACAGTTGATCGTCAAGTCTATCCGCAGCGATGTCACCTTTGCTGTTTTCTTTGCGGTGTCCAATAATCTTAAGCGCCGTTGGGACATCAGCAACGCCCAGCAACTCGTCGGTTACGCCCCGCAAGATAACGCCGCCGACTTTTTCGTCGGCGAAGGAGCGTGAAGGGCGATGCCCGAACTGCGGCAGGACTACGCGACGAAGGAGTGGGTCATCATCGCGACGGAGCGGGCGAAACGACCCCACGAGTTCACCAAAGGACGGGCAGACCCGCCACCGTTGCCGGAGCGCGACCCCCATTGTCCTTTCTGCCCGGGCAACGAGGACAAAACGCCACCTGAGGTTTTCGCCATCCGCAACAACACGCCCCCCGACACGACAGGCTGGTTAGTGCGGGTTATCCCCAACAAGTTCCCCGCATTAGTGCCCGACGGGCGTCCCCAGCGGTCGCGCCAAGGGCTCTACTTGCGCATGGACGGCACAGGGCACCACGAGGTCGTCATAGAGACGCCCGAGCACCACAAGACGCTGGGGTTGCTGACGCACAAGCAGGTGGAAGATGTCGTGCAGGCGTACCGGGCGCGCTATCAAGCGCTCAACGCCGACCCTGCCAACGAGTTGGTCCTCATTTTCCGCAACCAAGGGGAGCGAGCGGGCACTTCGTTGGTGCACCCGCACTCGCAAATCGTCGCCATGCCCATCGTGCCCGTGCCCATTCGGCGGCAGCTTTACGAAGCCGAGCGCCACTATGACGCGTTGGGGCGGTGCGTTTTCTGTGACATCATCGCTTACGAATTGGAGGTCAAAGAGCGCATCGTGCTGGACAACGACCAGTTCATCGCTTTTGTGCCTTATGCGGCACGGGGTCCCTTTGAAGTGCACATTTTGCCCAAAACCCATCAGGCGTCCTTCGGCGAATTGCGTGATGAGCAGGTGAGCGACTTCGCGGGGGTGCTGCAGACGGTGCTGCGCAAACTCTACTTTGGGCTGAAGAACCCCGACTACAACTTCGCCATCATCACCTCCCCGCACTATTCGCAAGGTGAGCCCCACTTTCACTGGCACTTGCGCATCTTGCCCCGGTTGACGACGCCCGCAGGTTTTGAGATGGGCACGGGCATGTTCATCAATGTCGCCGTGCCCGAAGAGAACGCGCAATTTCTACGGGAAGTGAAACTGCCTGAGGGGGACGCGTGATGCGCCGATGGCTAACGGTCATTGGGGGCATCGGGGCACTGGTGTTCGCGCAAACGGTCGTCGTCCCGTCGGTGTTGCCGCCTGACGCGCGCCCCGATTTGTTGTTACTGGCGACGACGCTGGTGGGCTTTATGGCACCCGACGGACGAGCGTTGTTGCTCGGGTTAGGTTGCGGGTTTTTTCAAGGGTGGCTGCACGGCGCGGCGGAAGGGACACTGGCGTTGTCCCGTGCCCTTGCGGGTGGGCTTGCCAGTTGGCTGCGGGCACGATGGCTATGGGCAGGGGTGCCCGCCGCCGCCTTCTGCGTCGGTAGCGCCATCTTGGTCGCCGAACTGCTGCAAGGCACAATCCTGTCCTTCGCCGAAGGGAGCCTGCTGCCCTTGCGTAGCAACGGCAAGACGGTGCTCGTGGAAGTAGTCGTCGGAGCGGCGCTGGGGGGAATTTTCTTCTGGTGGCGGCACGGCAAGGAGGAATGAGCGTGAAGCGATGGCTTTGCCTGCTGGCGGCGACGCTGAGCGTTGCGGTGAGCCAAGAGCGGTGGGTTTTGCGCTTTACGCCCCCCGTCGGGCTGACGCTGGAGTGGCGTATCCGAATGACGGCACGCCGGCTCGCCGACGGGCAGGCGCAGACGGAGACGACGGAGTTGACTGTCCGCGAGCGCGTGGAAGCCGTGCACCCCGACGGTAAAATCGTTTGGTCGTCGCAAATCGTGAAGGGCATCGTGGACGGTGAACCGCTGCCGCTCAGCGCGCTGGAGCGCACCGTCGCTGAAATCACACCGCTAGGTTTACCCGCTCGACCCACCGATTTGCCCCCGCCGACTTCCGACGGCGTGGACGATTGGCTGACGGAATTGATGGGGGGCATCGTGCTGGCGTTCCCACAAGAGCCGGTAACGCGGGGGCAAAGTTGGACACGCAAAATCGTTGTCAGGTTAAAGCCCCCTAATGAGCCCCGGTCGCTGACGGTCACTTATCGGCTGGAAGGGACGGAAACGGTTAAAGGCACTGAGTGCTTGCGCATCACCGTGCAAGCGCGAACGCCCGTGCGGTTGCTGTGGCGGCATCGTAACGGTAGCATCACGGTCACGGGCGGCACCCGTGTGGAAGGCACCTATTGGTTTGACCCCGCTCTGGGCATCGTCCGTCAACGGCGCATCGTGCTGACTATCGGCTACACGCGCGAGAGCGAAGTTTGGGACGGGTTCCAGTTCGTCCAAACGGCACAGTTTGTCAACCAGACGACGGAAGTGATAGCGGAACTATTGACGCCGTGAGCGTCGCGCCCAACAGAGGTGATTCTGGATGTTGCATGAGGCGGTGGACGCGTTTTTGGGGCAACTGAGAACTGCGCGGCAAGCGTCGGCGAACACGGTACGGGCGTATGCCCGCGACCTGACTGACTTTGTGGCATTTTTGGTGGGAGAAGGTGTTGAGGAATGGCAGCAGGCGACAGTGGCGGTGCTGCGGCGGTTTCTCAACCACCTGTTTGCGCGGGGTTATGAGCGGCGCACCATTGCCCGCAAGTTATCGGCGGTACGGGCGCTCTTTCAGTTCCTTGCGCGGACGGGGCGCATCACCACCAACCCCGCCACCGAGCTGCGCCAACCCCGGCTGCCCCACAAGTTACCGCTGGTGCTGGACGAAGTGCAGGTTGAAGCATTGCTCAATGCACCGAACCCGCAAACATGGCGGGGCGTGCGAGACCGCGCCTTGTTGGAACTGCTTTATGCGACCGGGCTGCGGGTCGGAGAAGCGGCGGGGTTGACGGTCAACGATGTGGATTTGGTGGATGCCTCCGTGCGGGTGCGGGGCAAAGGGGGGAAAGAGCGGTTCGTCCCGCTGCACGCCGAAGCGGTGCAGTGGCTACAACGCTACTTGGCGGAGAGCCGCCCGCGGTTGATGCAACGCGCCAAAGCGGTGACGGCGGCGTTGTTTTTAAGCCAGAAAGGGACACCCTTGACGGCGCGGCAAATCCGTCGGCTGGTGCTGCAGTATGCGCGCAAGGCGTTGGGGATGCGTCTATCGCCCCACGCGTTGCGCCACAGTTTTGCGACGCACCTGTTGGAAGGCGGCGCCGACTTGCGCACCATCCAAGAGTTGCTGGGACACGCGTCCTTAGAAGCGACGCAGATTTACACCCGCCTGACCCGCACCCATTTGCGCCGCGTTTACGAGAAAGCCCATCCGAGGGCATGAAAGGGGCGAAGCACAATGGCGCGTACCGATTGGGGCATCGGCATCGTCGGGTTGGGTGGCATCGCCAATACGCACCTGCAAGCCTACCGCAACGCGGGGCTGAAAGTCATCGGCGGTGCCGACATTGACGCCGAGCGCGCTAAGGCGATGCAGGACCGATGGCAGTTGCCCTTTGTCACGACCGATTGGCGCGAGTTGATTGACCACCCCGAAGTGCGCATCGTGGACATCACTGTCCCGCACAAGTTGGCGGTGCGGTTGCCCATCGTGGAATACGCAGCGCAAAGGAGCAAAGCGCTGTTCGTCCAAAAACCCCTTTTGCCCTGCCTTGAAGGCGCCAAGCAGTTAGTGGAAGTCGCCGAGCGCTATAAGGCGCCGCTGATGGTTAACCAAAACTCGGTGTTCGTGCCGGCTTTTTTGGCGATGGAGCGCTACCTGCGGGACGGCACTATCGGCACGCCCTACTACTGCCAGATTGAAAACCGCGCGTGGGTGGATGTCAGCGGGCACGCGTGGTTTGGTAAAGACGAACGCTGGGTTACCAGCGACATGGCAATTCACCACTTTGCGTTGGTGCACCATTGGTTCGGCGAGTGGGACAGCGTTTACGCCCTCATGGGGCGCGACCCGTCGCAAACGGGTGTTCGGGGCGACAACTGGAGCGTCGTGTCGGTGCGGTTCAAAAACGGCGTGCAGGCATGCATCATCAACAATTGGGCGTATCGGGGCAACCGCCCTCGCCCCCACAGCCGCGAGGAAATCGTCATTCAAGGCGACAAAGGCTGTATCACGGGGGACAGCGAGGACATTTGCGTCGTCACCGTTGACCCACCCGCACGCATCTACCCGCAGTTTCAAGGCAAGTGGTTTCCCGACGCCTTTGCCAACGCGATGTGCCACTTCATTGATGCGCTGGAGGCAGGCAGACCCTTTTGGTGCAGCGGGTGCGATAATTTGAACGCTGTCGCCATCGCCGAAGCCGCTTACATCTCCGCCAAAGAGCGGCGGGCGGTGCAGCGCGCAGAACTGCTCTGAGCGCGGAAAGGGGGCGCACCGATGCGTTACCGCCTGCTGGGCAAAACGGGTTGGCAGGTGTCCGTCATCGGGTTGGGCACTTGGAACATCGGCGGTCAATGGGGCGAAGTGGACGAACGCACCGCACTGGCGACGATTTGGCGCGCTTACGAGAACGGCATCAACTTCTTTGACACCGCCGATGCCTACGGCGAACCGCCTGGACGCAGCGAGGAACTGTTGGGCAAAGCGCTGCAGGGCATCCGACAGGAGGTCATCATCGCGACGAAAGTCGGCAACTGGGCGCGCCGGTATGGACATCCGTTGCCTTACACTTCGCCGCTGCATGTCATCGCCTGCTGCCACGCTAGCCTTTACCGCTTGCGCACCGACGCCATCGACCTTTACCAGTGCCACATCGGCAACCCGACCGATGCCGAGGTGGAAGTGTTTCTGGATGCTTTTGAGCGGTTAAAGGCGCAGGGCAAAATCCGTGCCTACGGCATCTCCACCAATTCGCTGGACGCGCTGCAACGGTTTAACCGACACGGCACTTGCGCCACTTGCCAATTGGATTACAGCCTCCTGAACCGAACGCCTGAAAAGGACTTGCTGCCTTATTGCCGCGAACACAACATCGGCGTCATCGTGCGCGGTCCGCTGGCGAAGGGTGTGCTTGCGGGCAAGTTCACTCCCGAAACGGTTTTCACCGATGAAGTGCGGCGGAGTTGGAACGAAGGGGAACGGCGTGCGCAATTTTTGCGCCAGTTGCAAGCCGTGGAGCGATTGCGATTTTTGGAGCGAGAAGGGCGAACGATAGCCCAAGCAGCGTTGCAATTCGTGCTGGCGCACCCTGCTGTCACTTGCGCCATCCCTGGCGCCAAAAATCCGCGACAAGCCGAAACCAACGCTCAAGCGGCTGACGGCGCGTTGACCGAAGACGAGTTGGCAGCCATCAACGCCGTCGTGCCTCCTGCCAGCGCGTTAGCCTGAAGAGAGGCGGGCGCCCGATGACAGCGGAAAGTTACCTGAAAACGCTGCAACGGTTCGGCATCAAACCGGGGCTGGAACGCATTCGGGCGATGATGGCGTGGGCGGGTGAACCCCATCTGCAGTTTCCGTCGGTGCTAATTGGCGGCACGAACGGCAAGGGGTCGGTAGCGGCGTTTCTGGCGGCGATATTGCAAGCGGCGGGCTACCGCGTCGGCATTTACACTTCGCCCCACTTGGTTGACTACCGCGAACGGTTTCGCATCAACGAAACCCCCATTACGCCCGACCGCTTTGCGCAACTGTTGGAATGGGCGAAAGGGTTGGCGGAACGGGTGGAGCGGGAAACGCCGCACGGTGCCCCGACGGAGTTTGAAGTGTTGACGGCGGTCGCGTTCCGCTATTTCGCCGACGAACGCGTGGATATCGCCGTCGTAGAAGTGGGCTTGGGCGGACGATGGGATGCGACGAATGTGTTGGAGCCGCGTATCAGCGTCGTGACGATGGTTGCCTTAGACCACACTGACCGTCTCGGTCCTGACCACTTCACCATCGCCCGCGACAAGTTGGGCATTGCCCGTCCGTATCGCCCGCTGGTGACAGCGGAGCACAAATGGGGTGTGCTGCGCCTGTTTGAGGAAACGGCGCTGCACTTGAAGGCACGATGGGTGCGCGTCGGCAATGAGGTGATTTGGCAGTTGCATCGCGCCGACGCTGACGGCACTGACGCGACCTTCACGACTTGGCGGGGCAGGTATCGCGTGCACCTCAATTTGCTGGGCACGCATCAACTGCCCAACTTCGGATGCGCCTTAGCGGCAGCGGAGTTGCTGCGGGATGAAGGTTGGGCAATCAGCGCCGATGCCATCGCAGCGGGTGCGCAACGGGCGCACCTGCAGGGGCGATTGCAACTCGTTTGCGTTCCGTCGGCGCCTTGCCCCATCCTGCTAGACGGAGCGCACAACCCGTCGGGTGCAACGATTTTGGGACGGGCGCTGCGGACACTCTTTCGCTACCGACGGCTGCATTTGGTCTTGGGCATTTTGGCTGACAAGGATGTGGACGGTGTCATCGCTAAGTTGGTGCCGTTGGCGGACGAGGTGTTCGCGACGCAGCCGCACACTGCGCGGGCGCTGCCCGTTGACGGCTTGGCAGAAAAATGCGCGCTCTTTGGTAAACGGGTGCGCCGTTGCGCGCATGTCGCCGACGCGTTACACGCAGCGGCAAAGGAAGCCCAACCCGATGACCTGATTTGCGTGACGGGTTCGCTTTACCTCGTCGGTGACGCCCTTGCCGTTTTGACTCCGCCGCCATCGGGCGACCATTAGCGAACAGCGAAAGGCGATGCTACAGTTTGGCGGTCGGTGAACGCTGTCAATGTTGGCAGGAGGGATAGAGTGTGGCGTTGGAGCGGACTTTCGTCATGATCAAGCCCGACGGCGTGCAGCGGGGCTTGGTCGGCGAAATCATCCAGCGGTTGGAACGCAAAGGGCTGAAACTGATCGGGCTGAAAATGTTGCACCTTGACCGCGCGTTAGCGGAACGGCACTACGAAATGCACAAGGGCAAAGCGTTTTTTGACGAACTGATTGCCTTCATCACCAGCGGACCTGTCGTAGCGATGGTGTGGGAAGGCGAAAACGCCATCGCGTTAGTGCGCACGCTCATGGGCGCGTTGGAACCGACAGAGGCGACGCCCGGCTCCATTCGGGGCGATTTCGCCTGCACCAAGACGATGAACATCGTTCACGGCTCCGATTCACCCGAAAACGCCCAGCGGGAAACCCGCCTGTTTTTCCGCGACGATGAACTGATGGAGTATCGCCGCTGCGACGAAGTGTGGGTTCGGGGCAATGCCGACTGATCACGAAGGAGTTTTGTGCTGATGAAGGGCATTCAACGGCTGATGTTGAGCGCGCATTGGGGCGAACTCATCGCTGAAGTGTTTGCGGCGTTGGAGAAGCCGCTGCAGCAGGTGGAGGAGTTTCTGCGGCAAGCGGTGCAATCGTCGGTGCGGGACATCACGGCGATGGCGCTGCACCTGTTGTCAGCGGGCGGAAAACGGCTGCGCCCGGCGCTGACGCTGCTGAGCGCCCAATTTGTGGGCGGCATCACCCCCCGCGCTATCGCGTTCGCCGCCGTCGTGGAGTTGATGCACACCGCCACGCTCATCCACGACGATGTGATTGACAAAGCCGAGGTGCGGCGGGGACGCGACGCCGTTCACCGCCTTTGGGGCAACGAAGCGGCGATTATGTGTGGCGACCACCTTTACGCCCGCGCCTTTTCCATCTTGGCGGAAGACGGCGACATCCAAGTCATCCGCACGATGGCGGAAGCGTCCAGCCGCGTCTGTGAAGGAGAAATCTTGGAACTGCAATTGGCGTTCAACCCCGACATTACCTACGAGCAGTGCTTAGAAGTTGCCCGCTTGAAGACGGCGGAGTTAATCGCAGCGGCGTGCAAAATCGGCGCCCTGTCGGGTGGTGGAAGCCCTGTCGCTGCGGAAGCGCTGGAAAGTTACGGGCGGCATTTGGGTATCGCCTTTCAAATTGTGGACGACTTACTGGATTGGGAAGGGTCAGCAGAAGAAGTGGGCAAGCCCGTCGGCAGCGATTTGCTGGAAGGCAAAATCACTTTGCCCGTCTGGCATACGCTGGCGGCGCTACCCGTTGACCAACGCGCTTGCTGGCGGCAACGCATCGCCCAACGCGCCATCACGCCCGCCGACATCCATCACCTCGCGCATCACGCCCGTCGGCTGGGCGTGTTTGAAACGGTGCGGCAGATCGCCGACGCTTACGCGCAAAAAGCGATCGCTACCTTACGCACTGTCAGTCCTGACGGCACGAACTGGGCACAACGGTTGCTGGAACAAGCAGCCCATTTCGTCGTCCGCCGCCGGGCATGAACGGCGCAGGCAGCCCAAAACGCCTGCACCGAAAGCCTTAAGCGGGCACGGTGTGTCTTTAAGCCTGTGGGTCAAGGATGTGTGCCTTTGTTAAACCTGCAACCAATTGGGCAAACCGTTCCGCATCAGCCCGTCCGCCAATGATACTTCCCCAATGCATCGGGATGGCATAAGTCGGGCGAATTTTACGCACGGCGTCAGCGGCTTCGTCGGCGTCCATGACATAAGTGCCGCTGACGGGCAGCAACGCCACATCCACCTTGCCCAAGGTATCCATCTCTGCGATGACATCGGTGTCACCTGCGTGGTAAATGACGCGCCCTGCCAGCGTCACCAAGTAGCCGACGCCGCCGTAAGTTTTGGGGTGAAAGCGTTGGCGGTCGGCGCGGACATTGTAAGCGGGCACGACTTTCACGGTCACGCCCTTCTCCGTCACGACATCGCCCGCTTGCACGACCCGCACTGTCCCACTGCTTTTCAACTTGCTGGCGGCATTGTGTGGGGCAAGGATGAGGGCATCGGGTTTGGCGATTTGACGCACGGCAGCGGGATCGCAGTGGTCAAAGTGGTCGTGGGTGATGAGCACCAAGTCAACGCGTTCGGGGATCGTTGCCAGTTGGGCGGGGTCAATAGCGATGGCGATGCCCTGTCCTTTGAGCAAAAAGGTGGCGTGCTTGAGCCAAACGATGTCCAAGCCGTTAATTGTCAATGTCATCCGGCTTCACCTCCCTTGAACGATGTTGCGACGCCTCGCGTATAAGTTGGCGCCCGCGTCCCATTAGGTGCCACACGACGAAGAAAAACGCCGCTGTGAGGGTAAAGTAAGGCGTCACGAGAGCCGGTGTGCGGGTGACGACAGCAGCGACGACGCCCAGCAGCGTCGCTTCTAACCCAGTAACCGCCGCCAACATGGTGGCGAGAAAGGCGCGGCGGGCAGCCGGCAACGGTGCCGTGAGGTGGTCCGCGCGGCGGCTCAGCCACCATCCGATTCCACCGCCTACCGCCAAGTTCGCTACCGCAATAGCAAACAGCGTCCGCGTGAACACCGAAAGCGGTGGTGGGTCGCCTTGCGTCCCAACAGCCCAAAAGCCTGCCCGCGTCACGACGAAGGCGATGAACGCCAACGCGTAAAGGGCGATAGGCATCCCGACGATGCTAGCGGCAAGCCAGTCCAACTCCCGTTGCAGTGGGTCACCATGCCTCATCTTCGCCCACGCTCCGCTGACAAGTGTAGCAGCCCCAACACTACCAACGCCGCGCAAGCAACCGATACAGGCGCATCGCCCCAGCGGTGGTAGGGCGACGGCAATGTCATCAAAGGCAGTCGCGCCACGAGCACCGCTTGGCGGTTCCAACCCGCCCATTGGACCACTCTGCCCGTCGGCAACGCCAGCAGACTGATACCCGTGCCGGCGCATCGGGCGACGGCGCGACGGCTCTCCACAGCCCGCAGGATGGCAGCACGGGCATGATGGTAAGGTGCCAGCGTCGCGCCGAACCAGTGGTCGTTGGTGATGATGACCAAGAGCGTCGGACCCTGACCCGCCACCAACTGCCGGGCATGGAACGGGAACAGCGACTCAAAGCAAATGGCGACCGCTAACCACAAAGGGCGCGGGACAGGGAGACGCAACGGCGCGATGGTATCGCCCGGAACCGTCTCTTCGGGGCGAGGTGGTAACCACCGCACCAGCCACGGAAGTCGGTCGCGCCAAGGTGTGTATTCGCCGAAAGGCACCAACCGCACCTTCCGGTAAACACCGCAAAGGGTCGCCTTGCCGCCGACAGACGCCAGCAAAAAAGCGGCGTTGTAACTGCGCCCCTGGCGCCGCTCGCCGGCACCGACCAGCAAGGCGACTTTGTGCCGCTGAACAAAAGCCCGCAAAGCGGCGGTGCCCCACTGCCATTGCCCATCCACGCGCAACGCCCAAGGCAGTGCCGTTTCCGACCAGACGATGACCTGCGCGCCGCGCCGCACTGCCCGTTCGCTCAGCCGCAAATGCGCCCGTAAAATCGGCGTCAAGTCAGAGAGAGGACGGTCGGGGCGCCACCGCTCCATTCCGAAGTTACCTTGCACGGCGGCGACGGTCAAGGATGGTGCGTGACGCATTTGCTGTTGCACCCGGTGCATATCCCACCAGCCAAAGATGCTCAGCGCCGTCAGCAGCGAAAGGGCAATCAACCCCTCTGCCCAGCGCCGGCGCAACCACGCTATCGCCACCAGCCCATTGACCATTGCGATGACACCGCTCAGCCCATAACTACCGACCCACGCGACGAGTTGCAATAGGGGCAAAAAAGCGACTTGCGTGCTAGCCAGCAACGCCCACGGGTAGCCTAAAGTGCCGACGCTGCGGAGCCACTCCGTCAGCGCCCACGCACCACCGATGGCAGCGGCGGCGAGCCCGTCGCAGCGGCGCCGCAAAATTGCCGCTGCAAGGGCAGCGAACAGGAGGCAAAACAGCGCTTGCCAAACCAGAACGCCGCCGAAGGCGGCAGCCCCCCACACCCGCATGACAGCAGGTGGCTCGCCCGTGAAAGGGGACAAGCGAGCGACAGTGCCGATGAGCCAATAGTTAGTGGCGCCATGAAGGAGCAGCGCAAAAACCCCACTCCACGCCAGCACCGTGCCAGATGGGTGACGGGCAAGAACGATCAGCAGCGGGGCAATACCGATCCATGCGAGAGGGAACGCTAAAGGGACAAAGAGAGGAAACGCAGAGCACGCTGAAGCGAGAAGGATCAACGCCCAGTCGGCGAGGCGTGTGGAACCAAGTGCGGGGGAAGGGACCGGGGCGGGACGGGTGAACCCGCTGTAGCGTTGTTGTGCCATTCTTCCAAGCCTCCCGGCAACAAATCCACGATGTCAGCGGGCAGCGGTAACCCGTCAGGAAAAATAAAGAGCCGCTCGTTCGCGGGGGCGACCCCTTGCAAGCGGCGCACAAATTGGACGCCGTCAGGCGTGTGAAGGTAGCGCAATTTGTTTTCCAACAGGCGCACACGATGACGCAACACCGCGACCGTTTGCGCCATGTGGTGGCGCTGGGCTCGCAGGGCGGCGTAGACTCGCACTTCGTCACCCAAGCGCGCCGTTAACCCCAGCACGAGGGCGAACCAAACACACCGCCCTAACCACTCCCGCCAATCTGCCTGCCGTTGCGACATTCCCCCTCACACTCCCACGCAGATGATATCCGCACCCTTTCTTCACCCAGCCGACGAGGGCATCTTCCGCTGATGTCAATCGCCGAAAGTCGGTGCCGTCGCGTTGACTGCCACGCGCCACAACCGCTGTGTCGGTAAATGCGCTAACCAAAGTTGCGGTGGGTCGTCTGAACGGGCTTGGTAGGTGTAAGCCAGCCATTGTCCGTCAGCGGACAAGGTCAAATCAGCGAATACGCCGGCGCGGTCATCCACCATGGCGACCCGTTGCCATTGATGTCCGTTCCATCGGTGCACCGTCAGGTTACCCTCTTGCACGACGGCGAGCAACTGCCCGCGTGCGGCAAACGCCGTAACACCTTGCAAAACAGGTTGCACTTGGGCTCGTTCGTCCGTCCATTGCATCTGATGCAAGGTGGTGCCGACCAACACCCACAACGGCGTCGTCGGTCCGATAGCGGCTTGCGTGGGCGAACGGTTCAAGCCAATGATGTCTGTGAATCGTGCCCCGTTGCCCGGCACGATCGTGGCGACGGCGAAATTGCCCAAGCGTTCGGTCAAAACGACCAACCGGTTGTTGGCGGTCCAGCCGACTGCTAACGGCTTTCCCAACGGCGTCCGCCCTGCGATAGGCACTTCTTGCCCATCGGCACGAAACACTTTCAAAACTGGGCGGTCATCATCAGTGCCGAAGACTGCCAGCCATTGTCGGTTGGGAGAGCGGCGGAAATCATGGATTGATTGGGCGTAAAAGGACGCCAGATATTGGGTCGGGGCGTTAGGACGGCGCCGCGCGATATGCACCAAGCCGTCGTCACCGTCGCGGACGAGCAACCAGAGAGTCTCCCCATCAACTTCAAGGCGTTCCACAGCCCTTCCGTCTAACTGCCAGACCTGCACGGGCGTAGCGGCGTTGGGCGGTAAGCAGTAAGCCGCCCCATTTGCGACAAAAAACAGCGGGGCAGAGCGGGACGGCACCCCTTCCAGCGTCGCAGCCCCGGATTTCGGCAACGGCTGCAGCGTGTCGGGGTCAACGCCTAACATCGCCGCAATGCGTTGGATGCGCTCGGGAACATCTGGGTGCGTCGCAAACCATTTGTTGATGCCTCGGTAGCGTTCGGTGCCCAGTTTTTTCAGGGCGGTGATGGCAGCGATGGGGTTATAGCCAGCGGCTTTCATGTAGCGAACGCCCCGGGCGTCGGCGTCCCGTTCATGGTTGCGGCTGTAGCCCCGCTGGTAAAGCGCAAACATGAGGTTCGTCCCGATGCGCACGACTTGGCTGGCTCCCCCTGTGAGGATGTCCAGAAGCAGCGACCCTGCCATCGCTTGGCTGATTTGTTTGCGGATATGATCGCCACAGACATGTCCGATCTCGTGTCCGAGCACGAACGCCAACTCGTCGTCGTTGTCCAGCGCTTCCAATAACGCCCGCGTGATGTAAATGAACCCGCCAGGTGCGGTGACGGCGTTCAGTTCCTTGCGCTCGTTGAGGATTTTGAAGGTGTAGGGCATGTCTTTGCGGTCACAGACGGCGACAAGGCTGCGCCCGATGCGTTCTACACGGCGCGTTTGGCTGGGGTCGTTCCACACACCATACTGCCGTTCCAGTTCCTGCGCAACCTCTTTGCCGATTTCAATCTCTTGCTGACGACTGATCAAAATCAACTGGGCTGGTGCGGCTGTGAACAACACGGTCAACAGCACCACACTAACGGCAGCGGGGCGTGCCCTCATGGCACATCACCTCTCGCTTCGGTAGCAGCCGACAAAAAAGACGCCTTCAACGGTCATCGCGTTTCATCGCGCCATGACGAGGACGACAAGAGTGGCGGTGGTGCCGATACCGTTGGCGGCTTAGTGGTGCGGCGGCGATGGTGAACCGCGACCAACGAGCAGGCGACCGCTATTGTCGCTGCTGCCCATCGTGACCATTGCCACAAAGCGGCGACGGCGATGAGCAAAAGTCCGCCGACCGCCAACTTGGTGCTCCAACGCGATAACCAACGGCTCAGCGAGCACATCGCGGGCGGGGAACCAGAGGGTGGAGGGTCAGGACGGTCTTCCGGCGCAGGAGGTGTCATCGCAGCGTTGCGCTCTGCCAGCAAATGCTTCGCCAACGCCTGCACCTGCGGGTTCGGGTGATGGGACAAGCGTTCCAACGCCATTTGCGCTTCTAACGACGGGATACGCGCCAGCCGACGGAGAATCACCTCCCACGGCATTGGTCCGTGTTCGCGGAGCAACGCCTCGGCGACCGCTTGCACGGCTTCCGGCGTGCCGATTCGCAACAGCGCCAACACAGCGGCTTGGCGCGTGGGATAGTTCTCATCGGTCAGCAGCACGCGTAAAGCCGGTATGGCTTCCGTCGCCCGCAATTCCCCCAAGGCTTGCGCCGCTGCGGCGCGCACGGTCAACAGTTCACCCGTGAGTGGGTCGGGTTCCAGCGGCGGCATTTCGTCAAACAACGCACGGATGAGCGGGCGAACAGCGCGGCGGTCTTTCAGTTTCGCCAAGGCTAACGCGGCGTGAAACCGCACCGCTTTATCGGGGTCTTGCAACGCCGCGATTAAGGGTTCCACTGCCCGTCGGTCGCCCAACTGACCTAAGGTGGCGGCAATCATGGGGCGGGCAGGGTGACGCGGGTTCTGTAAGGCATCCACCAAGGGGCGCACAGCCGCGGTGCCCATTTGCAACAACAATTCGCCGGCTTGCACCCGCACGACTTCGTCATCGGACGCCAACTGTTCAATTAAGCGAGCGATTAAGTCCATACGCGTCACCTCGCTGCCGTCGCTTATCATGCTAACTCGTTACCGCACGGAAAGCAAGGGTGACAAAATCCATCGCACGGTGGTGCGATGATGGACGGAGACCATCAACAGGTCACGCTGGCGGTGACGCCCCGATGGCGCTACTGGAAGCGCAATTTTATGCTGGGCGTCGTCAACGGCATCTTGTTCAAAGTGGGTGTTACCTTCTCGCACCCGTCCACCGTGTTAGCCGTGTTCCTGACGAAACTGACAGGCAACGAACTGTTCGCAGGGTTACTCACGGCGGTAGCCGGAATCGGTTGGTTTCTGCCACCGTTGTTCGTCGCCGGCTATGTGGAAGCCCTGCCGCGCAAGTTGCCCCTTTACACCCGCATGGCGCTGGGACGGGCATTGGGTTGGTTGTGGATGATCGGTGTCGTCGTTTATGTCGCCCCTTACGCTCCGTCCTTTGCAGCGGTGCTTTTTCTACTGGGTTACGCGGTGTTCACGGTGACCGGCGGCATTGGCACGCTGGCGTTCATGGATATTTTTGCCCGCACAGTGCCGTTTCGGCGGCGCGGCGCGTTCTGGGGGTTACGGATGTTTTTCGGCAGCCTGTTGGGCATCGCCGTCGGTGCGTTCGTGCGCCACATCTTGCGGGAAGAGTGGGGCTTTGCCTTTCCGTTCAACTACGCCGTCTTGCTGGCGTGCTCGTTTGGCGCTTTCGCGTTGGGCTGGTTTTCCTTCTTCTTGGTGCACGAGCCGCCACCTGAGTGGACACCGCCACCGCGTTCGTGGCGCGAACAGTGGGCGACGATGGTGCAACTGTGGCGGGAGCGGGACGACTTCCGCCAACTCATCAAAACGCGGCTGTTGCTGGACTTTGAACTGATCGCCTTACCTTACTACAGCACCTACGCCGTCAAGGTGCTAGGCGCGAAGCCATCGCTGCTGGGGGCGTTTATCATCGCCGAGACGGCTGGCGGGCTTATCGCCAATCTGCTGTGGAGCACTTTGTCCGACCGCAAAAGCAACTTGTTTGTCCTTCAAAACGCAGCCCTGTTGGCGGCGTTCCCATCCGGATGGGTATTGCTGCTGACCGCGATGCACTTTGGGCTGGGGTTGCCGGTGCTGGCGCTTTACCCGCTGACCTATTTCTTCTTGGCGTTGGCGACGACCGGCGTCGGCATCGCTTTCACCAACTATGTGTTGGAACTTGCCGACGATGCTCACCGTCCGACTTACTTGGCGCTGAGCAACGCCAGTGAAAGTGGGATGATGATGTTGCCCGTTTTGGGCGGGATTTTGTTGAAGTTTGTGCCCCATCCTGTTTTGTTCGCTATTGCCTTCACAGGTGCATTCATCGCTGCCCGTCAAGCCCGTCGGTTGCGTCCAGCATTTGCTGCCCCACCGGCAGCGGCAGCATCCCCACCGCAACGCTGAAAAGGAGCGAACGGTTAGGTGCGGGTGTTTTTCTCGGTCGGCGATGCGTCTGGCGACTTGTATGCTGCAGCCGTCGTCCACCATTTGCAACGGCTGCGCCCGCGATGGCGCTACGAGGGCATCGGCGGGGTGCGGTTGCTGCGAGCCGGCACCCACCTTTGGGGCATCACCCCGGCGTTCAGCGCGTTTGGGGCGTGGTCTGCGCTCCGCACGGGCGTCACCTTATGGGCATTGCTTCAGCGAACGCGCCGCCGATTGCTTGCCGACCCACCGACATTGTTCGTTCCTGTGGACTTTGGGGCATTTAACCGACGGCTGTTGACGCCGCTGGCGGCTCGCGGTGTGCGGGTCTTTTACTTTGTGCCGCCGAGTTTTTGGGGCGAACTGCCCGAACGGTTGCGCCGCTATGTCCACCCCAACATCGTGTTTGCGCCGATTTACGCGTGGCAGCGAGAAAAGTTGCTTCAAGCGGGAGCGCAGGTTTTGGAGTTCGGGCACCCCCTCGTTGACATCTTGGCACCGATGCGGGCGTTGCCGCCACACGAAGCCCGCCAACGATGTAAACTGCCCGATGACAGACGCGTCGTCTCTCTCTTCCCTGGCAGCCGACTGATGACTGTGCGGGAAAACTTGCCCATTTTGTTGCAAGTGTCCCATCAGTTATGGCGGTGTGACCCTACCTTGCAGTTCGCGTTGGGTTTGCCGCCTGAATGGCGTAGCGATTGGGTCGCACCGCTGTTAGCGCGTTGGGGAAACCGCATACCCTTGTCCGTTCACATCGGTCAATCGCACGAACTGTTGCGCGCGTCGGACCTTGCGTTGTTGGTCGCCGGCACGGTGACCTTAGAAGCGGCGTGTTTGCAAACGCCGTCTATCGCAGTTTTTTGGACCGGGTTTCTCAACCGATTACAAGTTCATTGGCTACGGTGGCGAGGGGTGAATGTGATGGAACTTGGTCCTTTCGCGTTGCCCAACCGCATCTTGGGCGACACCGTGATGCCCGAATTCATCGGATGGGCTGCCAGCGTGGAGCGGTTGGCGGCAACGGCGTGGCAGTTGCTCACCGACGAGGCGCACCGCGAGCAGATGCGCCAACGGTTTGCTGACCTGTGGCAACGATTGGGTGAACCAGGCGCTTGCTTCCGTGTGGCAAAGTTTTTGGTGCAATGGGCAGAACAATGACGCCGTGTCAGGAGAAGACCATGCGCAAGGACGCGTTTTGGCGGCTCTTGGTATTTTTCCGTCCCTATTGGCGCCGTGTGGTGGCTTGCGCCGTCCTTATCGGGCTCGCAGAAGGTTTGCGGTTTTATTTCGTCTGGTTGACGCAGCACTTGCTCCGCCCGCTGATAGAGCGCGGGGCAACGACCGCGACTGACCCGCTTATCGCTGCCGTGCAACGGTGTGTGCAGTGGTTATTTAACCCGGCGCCGTCGCGGCTCACTTTGCTGGCAGCCGTTTGCATTGTCGGCGTGGCGGTCGCGTTAGGTCGGTCCGTGCTATCGTTCGCCCATTCTTTCCTTGCCAACAGCGTCGCGCAAAAGGTCGTGTTGGATTTACGCCGCCACCTTTACGCGCACCTTCAGTTGATGTCGCCGCGTTTCTTTGAGCGCGAAACCTCAGGGCGACTCCTCGCCCGCGTTATCAACGATGTCGCTGTGATGCAGAACCTTGTCACCGTCGGCATTGAAGACCTCGTGTCCACGCCGACTTTGATCATCGGTTCATTGGTGCTGATGGTCGTAATCAGCCCGACCCTCACTGCCATCGCCCTCGCGTTGTTGCCGGTCATCGGTTGGCTGTTGTGGCTCGCAGGACAGCGGCTGCGGCAGGCATCTTACGAAACCCAAGTGGCGTTGAGTAACCTGACAGCACTCCTGCGGGAGAGTTTGGGGGCTATCAAACTCGTCCAAGCCTACAGTGCCGAAGAACAAGCGCTGCACCACTTTGACCGACGCAACCGCCAAGTTTACGACCACACGCTGCGGGGTATCCGTGTCCGCACGATGCTGGCACCGACGGTGGAATTCATCGGAACGGTCGGCGTCATCGCGGGCGTGTTTCTCGGTGGCTTATTGGTCGTAGAAGGAACCCTGCGCCCAGAAAGCCTCGTGGCGTTTATGGTTTACTTCTACACGCTGGCGACAAGTTTACGCCGGCTGTCCGTCATGCAATCCGTTCGCGAACAGGTGGCGGGAGCAGCGGAACGCGTCTTCCAGGTTCTGGATACGCCACCCGACATTCAGGACTCCCCCGATGCCGTTGAATTGACACAAGTGAAAGGGCAAATCGTCTTTGACCGCGTGTGGTTTCACTATGAACGGGGCGACGCTGTGCTGAGAGGCGTCAGTTTCACCATCCGCCCGGGCGAAAAGGTCGCCCTTGTCGGTCACTCCGGTGCGGGAAAAACGACCATCGCGATGTTGCTGGCTCGCTTTTACGACCCGACGGACGGGCGCGTTTTGTTGGACGGCTTGGATTTGCGTCGCATCCGATTGCACAATTTGCGCCAGCACATCGGCTTGGTTTTGCAAGATACCTTCGTCATGGAAGGGACCGTCCGCGACAACATCGCGTTGGGCAAACCCGACGCGACCGATGACGAAATCGTGGAGGCGGCGAGGTTAGCGAAAGCCCACGAGTTCATTGAGCGGTTGCCTAACGGTTACGACACTTGGGTCGGAGAAGGAGGGGCGTTGCTTTCGGTCGGGCAGCGCCAACGCATTGCCTTAGCGCGGGCGCTGCTCAAGAAACCCGCCATCCTCATCTTAGACGAAGTGACCTCGCATCTGGACGCCGAAAGCGAAGCGGCGGTGCAAGAAGCCATTGAGCGGGCGATGGCAGGGCGCACCGTTTTGATCATCGCCCACCGCCTCAGCACCGTCAAAAACGCTGACCGTATCTTAGTCCTGCAGGACGGGCGCATCGTGGAAGAGGGACGCCACGATGAACTGGTCGCCGCCGACACCTATTACCGTCGCCTCTACGAATTGCAGAGTTGATGGCTGCTTACCAGCCGTTGCCCTCTTTACCCCAGCGACCACTTCAATGCCATTTTGAAGGTGAGCGCATGGTGTGGCTGATGTTTTATGGGCGAGGCACTGGCAATCCGACCACTAAACCGGCGATTTTAGAGGTGTAGATTTCAGTTCTTGTGATGTGGTCGGTTGTGAGGTTTCTTGGTTTAACCTCTTTAGGCACGCCTCTACATACTCCCTTTGCTTTTCAATCATCACAAAATGCCGATTGAGGTTTTTCGCCACAACTCCCGT